>CAMNJG010000187.1 GCA_946541285.1 uncultured Clostridia bacterium | reverse complement strand
CAGGAAAGGGTTTTCTGCAGAAAGAACAAAAACCGGATACTAATCCCCTGCCGCACCGGGTATAATAAAACAGTGATACTGTGGCAGGCCGTGTTTTTTGTATAGTTGGATGGACGAAGCCTGCACAGTTCCTGATAACGGGGACCAATGCATGAAACAGAAGATCGAGAGCTCCTGAACAGGAGGTGGATATGATGGCAGAAGAAAAAGTAATTGACCTGCAGGACGCGAAGCAGAAAAAAAACACCGGCGCGCCGGATGGGGACAAAGGAAAGTTCGCGGACCAGACGGTGGAAAATACAACAATTGACGGGATGGCCGTCCGGACCTATACCCTGAACGACAGCAACGACAGCCTTTACCGGGTTCTTTCGGAAGAGGAGATCGCGAAAAGAGAAGCCGAGTACGAACGGAAAGGCATGGAAGAAGCAGAGCGCCGTTTCCGTGAAAAAGAGCGGATGATGAACGCCCAGATCAGCGGGGAGATGGATGACTCCGGCTTCGGTTTTGACGCGGACGCGGCCGAAGGCGCGGCAGACCGGGTAAGACTGGATCCGGAAAAACTGCAGGACGCGCTTGCCAAAATCAGAAAAGATGACCGGATCGTCTGCATCGGGGACAGTATCGTCTACGGTTATGAAGTGGAAGGGACCCTGACCTGGATCGGACGGCTCCGGAGGGAATGTGAAATCAACCTGCTTAACGTCGGCCTGAACGGCGATACCACCGAAGGCATGTTCAACCGTTTTCATGAACATGTCGTGGATATCCAGGCAAAAGCAGTTGTGATCCTGGGTGGCGGCAATGACCTGATCGGCGGCACGCCGCTGGAGTATGTGACGAATAATTTCGCGATGATGTGCCAGATGGCGCTCAACTACGGAATCGTCCCGATCGTCGGGATCGCCCCGGAACCGGACCATAAAAAGGTGCCGGAGGAGTGGAAAATGATGATCGATTATGAAGCCAATATCCGCAACCTGACGCTGTACAAGGAATGGCTGCTGGCTTTCGCGGAAGCCAATAAAATGCCGGTCATCGATTTTGATACCGGGATGAAGAGCCAGCTGCGGGCGGGCTACAGCCGTTACTTCATGGACGGCGCGCATCCGAACCCTGCCGGCCACAAGATCATGGCGGGGATCGCGAAAAAGGCCTTCCAGGATATGGGCATCCTTCCGGAGGAAAAGCCCCCGGCAGATGACCGTTTTGCACTGTAAAAAGGGTTCTCCCGCAACCATTGGTGCATTCTGTCATTCTGAGGAGCGAAGCAGACGATTCCAACCTCGCTTCGGGGAATTGGTTGCATCTGACCTATCATTGATTTCATTCTGAAATCAGGTTAGGTCATGATTGCTGCGCTCAGGATGACAGAACAGCATGCACGACTCGCTGTTTGCTGCTAATAAATGCGGAAGAACCGTAAAAATACGCGCCAGGGAAGCGTTTCTCTGAATTTGTATCATAATCTGAAAAACAGGAGGTGTGAGGATATGTATGAAGAACTGAAAAAGATTATCGACGAAAGTGACAATATTGTCTTTTTCGGAGGCGCCGGTGTTTCGACCGAAAGCGGTGTCCCGGATTTCCGTTCCGAAAACGGGCTCTGGAACGCGAAAACCCGTTTCAACGCGTCGCCGGAGGAGATCGTGAGCCATTCGTTCTTTATGAGCCGGACCGATGATTTCTACGAATATTATATGGAGAATCTGGTCTTTCCGGATGTAAAGCCGAATGCCACCCATTACGCGCTGGCGAAGCTGGAGGAAATGGGCAAGCTGAAGGCCATTGTCACCCAGAACATCGACGGGCTGCACCAGGCCGCCGGCAGTAAGGAAGTCTATGAAATCCACGGAGCGGTTTCCCGGGTTTACTGCCAGAGCTGTGGCCGCCAGTACAGTATGGAGTACATGCTGGACAAAAGCCACTGGAAAAAGAATGCCTTTACCCCTCTCTGCGGAGAGTGCGGCGGCGTCCTGAAACCGGATGTCGTACTGTATGAAGAACCGCTGGATGACACGCTGATGCGTAAATCCATCCGGGCGATTTCCGAGGCGGATACCCTGATCATCGGAGGGACTTCCCTGGCCGTTTATCCGGCGGCAGGTTTCATTGATTTCTTCCGGGGCAATCACCTGGTACTGATCAATAAACAGGCGACGAACCTGGATTCCCGCGCGGATCTGGTGATCCACGATTCCCTGGGCAAAGTTTTTTCCAGCGTTGTTCCGGGCATCGAGTACAACCCGATCCCGATCCGGACAAAAGATTCGAAATAAGTAGAGCCGTGCCAGCAGACACGGTTGAACAGACAGGAGATAGACAGACAATATGAATATACTGGTTTCCAATGATGACGGGATCAACGCGTCCGGGATCCGCCATCTGATCGAGGCGCTGCGTGGCGTCGAAGGCGCGAAAATCTATGTGTGCGCTCCGGACGGGCAGCGCAGTGCTTCCGGGCACAGTATCAGCACGACCGGTGGCCCGATTTTCGTAAAAGATGTGGAGATTCCGGGCGTAGAGCAGGCGATCGCCCTTTCCGGGACACCGGCGGACTGTGTGAAGTCCGGTATCAAGATGCTCAGAAATCATCAGAACATCCAGATCGATGTGGTTTTTTCCGGCATTAATCACGGCAGCAACATCGGAACAGACATTTACTATTCCGGGACCGTGTCCGCGGCGATTGAAGGAATTTTCAACGGCGTGCCGGCAGTCGCGGTTTCGGTGGGGACACATCATCCGACAGAGGAGCAGCTCGCGAACTGCACGACGATCATCCAGGATCTCTGTACGCGGATCGTGCCGACACTGGCGAAGGACACCGTACTGAACGTGAATTTCCCGGATGTCCCGCCGTCGGAACTGAAGGGGCTGAAAGTCTGCCGACTGGGACCCCGTGAATACAGAGAGCAGTTTGACATCATGACCAACCCGAGGGGCGAGAAATATTACTGGTATACGGGCGGTCTGGTTCATTATGAAGGACTCCCGGAGGACATGGATGTGATGGCTCATCAGGACGGTTATGTCAGTGTGACGCCGCTGAAGATGGATGTGACGGATTATTCGATGATCGGCGCAGTGGAAAAATGGGAGCTGAAGTACTGACCGTTTATGCAGTTTTTCAAAAATCAGATTACGATCGGAAAAAAGGCGGAACTGGAGGAATATCTCTGCCGCTATCCGCATGAAACCTCCGGCCTTTCCTTCACCTCACTGTATTTGTGGAGAAATCAGAACGAGTTTTCCTATGAAGTGATCCATGATTTTCTATGTATTGCCGGGTATGCTAATTTTGAAGGTTTTGAAGGAGATCCGTTTGTGTTTCCGCTGCTGCCGCTGCGCGGGCAGTGTGACGGCGCGAAGATGAAAAAAGCGC
>CAMNJG010000186.1 GCA_946541285.1 uncultured Clostridia bacterium | reverse complement strand
AAGTTTTTTGTGGGAAAAGGCTATCAGGAGGAAGCCATCGATGGTTCGGAAGAACTGTGCCGGATCGCGTCGGATTATATAGGAATTCATGTCCAGCATATGCTGTTTCAGGAACTGGACGCAGTGGATCGGTATGATGGCATCTGGGCCTGCTCCTCGATTCTGCATCTGGAAAAAAAGGAACTTCCGGCGGTCATCCGGAAAATGATGACTGCCCTGAAGTCCCCTGGATACATTTATATGTCTTTTAAATACGGAACTTTTGAAGGATACCGGAAACAACGGTATTTTACAGATTTTACAGAAGAATCAATGACTGAGTTTCTGAAAGAATTTCCTCAGCTGGCTGTCAGAGAACTCTGGATCAGCGCGGATGTCCGGCCGGGACGAAGTGAAGAAAAGTGGCTGAATCTGCTGCTTCAGAAGTCCTGAAGAATCCGGTCTTTTCTGTCCTGATACCGTCTCCGGTAGTATTCGGCTGTGCGGTACATGATCACATCCTTCATCTGTGCGGAGAACGCGGGCAGGTGGAGGATTTCCTGTAATTCATCACTGAGCGCGATGGCGCATCCCGGTTTCTGGATAAAGAAGCCTTTCCCGGATTTGATAAGGAAATTAACGGGATTTTTCAGGATATTGCTGAGATGGGCCCGGTCGGAAATTTTCAGATATTTTTCCCGCGTGATTCCTGTGCCGAGATCTTTCCAGTTGTCGCCAGTTGAAAAGAACGCTTTCCAGGTTTCCAGCAGATCGGTTTCGGTCAGTTCACTCCGGACATCCCCGTTGTTATAGAAACACATCAGTACCGGCATTTTGTAGACCTTGGTCATGTTGGTGGTTTCGATCAGGGAGATGAATTCCCGGCCGATGCTTTCGTAAAGTTCCCGCTCGTCCGTTGTCAGATCTCCCAGCTGATGCCGGTATTCGAGATACTGCCGGAAAGGGTTGGCTGCGGAATTGTTGATGCACAGCTGATAAATGGCATCATCCATTTCGCGGAACAGATCCATACGGGTTGGAATCCTGTCAGGCTCTGATGACCGGATACGTTCGTATTCCTGTTGTATTCGCTGCCGGACAGTCATGCCGCGCTGTTCCATTTTTTTGAACAGGTCAATCAGGCGCATGTCGAAATCAACGATGCAGTCGTCCGGATAAGGAAGATCATAAGGGCTCCTGCTGCCGGAACCGGTACTGGCAGCCTGTGGCTGTGTATCGCTGAGCAGAAATGGCGCCCGCCCGGCTTTTTCGTAGTTTCCTATGAAATCCAGTACGTTCAGATACGATTTTCCCGGCGCTTTTCGCAGCCCTCTTCCCAGCTGTTGCAGGAAGACAACAGGGGATTCGGTCGGTCTGAGAAAGAGGACCATGTCAACGGCAGGGATATCGACACCTTCATTGAACATGTCCACACTGAAGATGACCTGGATGTTTCCTTCTTTCAGAGCATGAATCGCGTCATCCCGGTTCATGGAATACTTTCCCGAAGCATTGCTGTAGACGGCGGCACTGGCAACCCCTCTTTCGCGGAATTCCCGTGCCATGTCTTCCGCATGGGCTCGTGAGGAACAGAATCCGAGGGCTCTGGCAGATCTGTATTTCCTGTAATATTTATAGATCAGGTCATAGCGGTACGCATTTCCGATGTAAGTTTCGTTGAGTTCTTTTTCGTCGTAACGTCCCCTGACAATATGAAGACCAGAGTAGTCAGTTTCATCGTAGATGCCGTAATAGTGGAACGGCACCAGCATACCTCTGTTGATCGCGTCTTTTAATGTAATCTCATAAGGGACATTGTAATTGCAGAGCGCATAGATGCTGCGCCCGTCCATTCGTTCTGGGGTGGCCGTCAGTCCCAGCAGGAATTCCGGTTCGAAATACTGTATGATCCTCTGGTACTGGTCGGTGACAGCGTGGTGAAACTCATCAACGACGAGGTACTGGAACCGGTCACGGGAAAAATACTCATCTGTCAGGTAGGTGCTGCGTCCGAGTGTAGCCACGGAGGCAAAGATGACAGAAGGGGCGGTATCTTTATGATTTCCGTTGAAAAAACCGTAATCCTGAGATTGCCGGACATTGGCAAACGCGCGGGCGGCCTGCTCCAGAATTTCTTCCCTGTGGGCGACAAACAGGACTCGTTCGTAAGGAGCGGAATCGAAGGCGGCGATGTAGGTTTTTCCGACGCCGGTTGCCGCGTGGACGAGGGCTTTGGTGGCTCCGTCTTTTCGTGTATTATCCAATGCGTAGAGCGCTTCGATCTGCACACCTCTGGGTTCAAAAATTCCACGGACTTTCACCTCCCCGGATTCCTCCGGCGATGTATCATATCGTTCCAGGTCTTTGGAAACCGCCGGCTTGTGCCAGGTTCGGGCATACTGTTCCAGAATCTGTGGCGTGATAGTGATCGAATGGTGGTAAAACAAATCTACAAATGAAGAAAAGAATGCGTCAAAATCCTGGGGATTCTGCTGCCTGGAAAAGCGGTAGTTCCATTCGATGCCGGAAGTCAGCGCGCTGCGGGAGATGTTGGAAGAGCCGATGTAGATGTCGCTGTCAGCTTCGTAATGGAAAATATAGGACTTTGGATGAAAGGATCGTCCGGGATCATTGTAGAACCGGAGGTCAATGTTTTCCCCCAGTTGCTGCCTGATCAGATAAAGCGCAGAGGGCTGTGTGATTCCAAGATAATTCCCTGTCAGAATCCGGATGGGAACATGACGGGAGAGTGCGGATTTCAGATCATTGAGGATCAGCCGTACACCGGATTCCATCAGAAAGGATACGATGATATCGATCTGTTTTGCCCGTGCCATACTCATTTTCAACTGATAAAGCAGGTATTTCGCACGGTCTGTTCCACCGGTCATGACGTTGGTCGGCGCGATTTCGAGGTATTTATCGTTAGCGTGATTGGAAAACATGTCTCTGAGTCCTCAATATATCCATAAAAACTGATTAATTCCCATTTTAAAACGAGGAACCAGAGCTTGCAAGTGCGGTATGATCAACAGGTGACGATTGTTGAATCGAAAAGATACGAGTAAGTGCAGAAGATAAGAAACGCTGCATCAGGCATGACTGTTTCGTTTTGGGGCCTCTTTTACAAAACGTTGTGCGTTTTGTAAAAAGAGCTATCTCCAAAACTGTGATACTGTCTCAGGCAGCGTTCGTGAAACAGGTGAAAGCCAGCGAAGAGAGGAGACATGAGTATATGGTCAAGAAGATCCATGAGATGGAAATCAGGGAAGAAGGATGGGCTGAAGGAAACGAGGCCGGCAGAGAAGAAGGTATACTTGGAACTGTGGAGATACTGCATGATCTGGGGTTTGATGGTGAAACCATAAAGCAGAAGATCATTGAAAAATACGGTCTGGATCCAGGGGAAGCAGAGAACTACCTGAACATGGCTCTGGTGAAAGAA
>CAMNJG010000185.1 GCA_946541285.1 uncultured Clostridia bacterium | reverse complement strand
ACTCGGAAAAACATTCGGCGCGAAATGCACAATTTATTTTCATACAGTTCCTAATCGATTTTTGTCAGAACAGACAATACGGACCAACAGAAAAACACCAGTTACCCTGTTGCTCATGGCAGCTGCGGGATGACTGGTGTTTCTTTTTGTTTTCGGACATTCCGCTTTCTGTGTGCGGGATGACACGTAGAATGGCTGTGATTATCTGCGGATCTCAGGAATTCGGGGGAATCAGGCTTTCAATTCCCCGGGAATACAGACCATGCGGCTGCCGATCTGTTTTTTATGCACTTCCAGACCGTATAACACGGACATATTTTCTTCTGTAATTACCTCATCCGCCATTCCCTGGCGCCATACACAACCGTCGCGGAGGACAATCGTCTGTCCTTTCAGGAAGAGCGCGTGATCCGGGAAATGTGTTGTCATCAGTATCCCCATGCCTCTTTCACGAAGACGGAAGACCAGTTCGAGGAAACGGTGGGCATTCCCGAAATCCAGGTGGGCGGTCGGTTCATCCAGGATCATGAATTCCGGCTGCTGTGTCAGTGCCGCCGCAATCATGACCAGTTGCCTTTCGCCGCCGGAAATATCCGTATACGCCTTCTGGCTGAGATGATCGATCCCCAGGAATTTCAGATTTTCCAGAGCCTTTTTTTCGTCATCCTGATCCGGGGAACTGAAATATTTCATATGTGCGGTCCGTCCCATCAGGACGACATCGAGGACACGGAAGGGAAATGTCGGAACCGTCATCTGCGGGATATACGCGATTTTTTTTGCCAGTTCCCTGGCGTGATAATCCTGCAGTCTCCTGCCGTCGATCAGAATCTGCCCTTCTCCACGTTCCTCTCCCGTGAGACATTTCAGCAGCGTGCTTTTGCCTGTGCCGTTGGAACCCAGGATGCACAGAACCTGTGCGCCGGTACAGGTAAAAGAGATATCCTTCAGAACTTTTCCGGCTCCATCATATCCGAACTGGAGAGACTCGACTTTCAGTTCCATTACCAGTTCACCTTCTTTGTATAGATAAAATAGATAAACAGCGGGATGCCAATGATGCCAGTGATGACACCGATCGGGATTTCCATGGAAGTCAGTGTCCTGCATAAATCATCGATTACGATCAGATAGCAGATCCCCAGGGAGATGGAGGCAGGCATCAGTTTCCGGAAATCAGGTCCGACAATCAGGCGGGCCAGGTGGGGGATGACGATCCCCACCCAGCCGATAATTCCGGAAATGCTGACGACCAGTGATGTCAGCAAAGTGCTGGCAAGTATGACCACGATCCGGTCCCTGCGGACATCAATACCAAAGGACCTGGCCTGTGTGTTTCCCATACTGAGTACATTGATGCGCCAGCGGAACAGGATCAGGATGATCATCGCAGCTGCGTAAGCAGGAGTGATGAAGATCAGTTCCCTGTAATTGACCCCGACGAGTGTGCCCATCAGCCAGTAAATGATCTGAGGCAGTTTTTCAAAAGGATCCGCTGTGAATTTAATCAGGGAAACCAGCGAAGAAAACAGCGCGCTGACCAGCATACCGGACAGGATCAGGGTCACATTTGACCGGGAATTTTTCATGGACAGCAGAAAAGTCAGACCGACGGCAGCCAGCCCGCATCCCATGGCCATCAGCTGGATGCCCACGGAGGACAGGGACAGGATGATCGCCAGTCCGGCGCCAAAACCGGCACCGTTGGAGACTCCCAGTGTATAGGGGTCGGCCAGCGGATTGCTGAACATCCCCTGGAAAACCGCTCCGGACACAGCCAGTCCGGCTCCCGCCAGGACAGCCCCCAGGATGCGCGGCATCCGCACTTTCATTACCATATTGACCGCCATGGGCTCCAGTCCGTCGGAATTTCCGGTAATGGAAGACATCAGGATCCGGAAAACCTCCGGGACGGAGATATCATATGCTCCGATACAGAGTGAAATCAGGACAGCCAGGACCGGCAGGATCAGAAACAATACACGTTGTATCAGGTTTTTGACGTTTGAATCTGCCATTGTCGGATTTTACTGAACCTCTCCTGTAAATTCCACGCCATAGAAACGGTCATAGAATTCTTCCGCTCTTTCTCTGACGGTATCGGCGCTGATCCGGTCCGGATAAAGCTGATGGGCCATCCAGAGCTCCCCGAGGGCGATGGAGTCAGCGTCAGGATTTCCCCATGGTTTGGTCCAGTACGGCGCGAGGATCACCTTTCCGTTCTGGACAGCGCTCAGGGATGAGTACTGGGAATCTGTTGTGATCTGATCATAGACTTCTTTATATCTGTCCTGGACAATGATGACATCCGGATTCCAGTTTGCCAGCTGTTCAAAGGTATAAGTGGTATAGCCCTGGATATCCTTCGCGGCGACATTGACGCCACCTGCGCGCAGGAGCATGCAGCCGACGTATTTGTCATTGCCGTATGTCTGGCTGTTTTCATTCGCGATGAACACGGTTGTACGGTCTGCGTCACTGATCTGGCCGACAGCCTGATCGACCATGTCCCGGCTGTCTTCACAGAAGGACCAGAGTTCATCTGCTTTTTTATCCGTACCGGTCAGCTTTCCGAGCGTCCGGACAGCCCATTCACAGCCTTCTGTATAAGCAGAGTCCGCGTCCGCGAGGCGTGGGCTCTGCGCGGCTTCCTGTGCTCCTTCACCTCTCAGGGAGACGACTGCGACAGGAATTCCCAGATCTTTTACCTGCTGCATGGCATTCGGGTCTGCCTGTGAAGCGGCGATGACAATATCCGGTTTCAGGGCAGCGATTTCCTCAATGTTCCAGCTCTTCAGGTCTCCCGGTGTCTGCAGGTTTTCGATTCCCGGGAAAACCTCTGTCATGTATTCTCCGAGATCACCTTTCCAGTTGGATTCCACGCCGACGACCTTATCCTGCGCGCCGAGCTGTGCCAGGATGTCCAGCGAATGATGCTGGAGTACGACCATGCGTTTCACCGGAATCTGTACCGTTACTTCATTATCTGCCTGATCGGTAAATGTCCATTCACTGCTGGATTCTGTCTGTGCGGATGCAGCATCAGAACCGGAATCCGCATTGTTTTGAGTGGCCCCGCATCCGGTCAGAACAGCGATCGCCATCGCGACGGTTAATAATACGGCCAGGAGTCTGTTTCGTTTCATTTTTTCTCTCCTTAATATGTTATGAGACGTTGTTCAGGAACTGCAGAAAAGCAGGGATTTCCTGAATGTAAGAAAATTAGGTTTCATGAGGTTTCTGTCACCAGTTGCCTCATAAAAATACTCTGCAATCTTATCGTACAGAGAATTTAGCGTCAATGTTGATAAAATAATTAAAAATATCACGTAAACACAATATGACTGTTTGATTTTATATGATTGACGGGGATATTGTTGGGAATTTTGTGCAGGATTGATAGAAAAATACCAAAAAAATCAAACAAA
>CAMNJG010000184.1 GCA_946541285.1 uncultured Clostridia bacterium | reverse complement strand
AGGGTATTGGAAAAGCAACAGGGTCTGGATCATGCAGAAACCGGACAGGTGACAGGAGCCTGATTAATGCGTGCTCATTAACCGAATTACATTGATATTTCAATTCTCACGGGCAAAATTCGGTTAATTTGCTGCGAGGTTTTCAGTAAAATCCCCGGGAAACCCTGCAGCAACGGAAATACGACACTTCACAAAATCAAAGATTTTGGAAGTGCTGTATAAGACCTACCTCGTCTCCGTCTGCACTTCGTTTGCCGATCGACGGGTCAGGGCTTTATCGGAAACGGACGATTTCCTGAGCACAGGCATCAATTAGTGTCTGCCTGCCGGGACCCGTTTCCTGAAAGTCCCGGCAGAATGCAGGCTTTCGTTTTGCTGCCTGCATCATTAAGTCCGACGGGGACTTAATGAGCAGACACGAATTACCGGCCCGCTGCCGGGCACATCAGGAGAGATCGTATGAAAGAAATCGTAGCCATGCAACACGTCAGTAAAATCTACAGTACCGGCGCGACCGAATTCCGTGCCCTGGATGATATCGACCTGACGATCGAAAAAGGAAAGTTTGTCGTGATCCTTGGTCCGTCAGGCGCCGGGAAATCCACACTGCTGAACCTCATCGGCGGTCTGGACAATCCCAGTTCAGGCACCGTCACCGTCGATGGTGAAAACATCAGCGGATACAACGAAGACCAGCTGAGCGATTACCGCGCCAACAACATCGGTTTCATCTTCCAGTTCTACAACATCCTTCCTTCACTCACAGTCCTGGAAAATGTGGAAATCATCCGGGATGTCGTAAAAAACCCGCGGAGCAGTGAAGAATCCCTGCGGGCAGTCGGGCTGGAAAAACATATGCACAAATTCCCGACACAGCTGTCCGGCGGAGAACAGCAGCGCGTCTCCATCGCCCGCGCCATCGCGAAAAACCCGAAGCTCCTCCTCTGCGACGAACCGACCGGTGCGCTGGATTCCCATACCGGCGTCGAAGTCCTGAAACTGCTGAAAAAGCAGTGCGACCAGAACCACGGGGAAAATACCGTCATCATCGTGACTCACAATGCCCTGATGGCGGATATCGCGGACGAAGTCATTTATGTCAAAAACGGCCGTATTGAAAACATCCATAAAAATGCCTCTCCGAAGGCAATCGAAGAGGTGGCATGGTAATGAGCAGACTTAACCGCAAACTTTTCCGCGACCTGCGCTTCAACCTTTCCCAGTTTATCGTCATCTTCCTCATGGTCATGGTCGGAGTCCTGGCCTTCGCGGGCGTCCACTCCTACATGGATGGCATGCGGGCCAGCGGTGACCGGTATTACCGGCAGAACAACCTGGCGGATCTCTGGCTCACCGGAGAAAATTTCACGTCAGAAGACCTGGAGCATGTCAGGACGCTGGAAAATGTCAGAAATGCGGAGCGAAAGCTGACGCTCAGTTCCTCCCTGAAAGGCCACGGCGAAGTGACGATGGAAACCAATTTTATCGAAAGCAACCAGATCAGCCGTTTCCATGTTGTCAGCGGCAAAGCCTTTGACTCCACCCTGGATGGCGTCTGGTTCGACGCGGCACTGGCCGGAAATCTGGACATCCATGCAGGAGATCACATACAGTATCGTCTCCAGGGGCAGGATTTTGAAAAAGAAGTCCTCGGTCTGATTGATGTGCCGGACCATGTGTACAGCATCAAGGATGAGACTGAGATTTTCCCGGATCATAAAACCTTCGGCTTTATGTACCTGTCAGCAGCACAGTTTCCCGGCAGTCCACAGATTTTCAACAGCATCATGGTGGATGTCCGGGAACGTTCCAGAATCAATGAAACCAGAAAACTCCTCACGGATGAAATCTCCACTGCCATCGCGGTGACCGGCAGGAACTCCCAGGTTTCCTGGGAAGGCTACGCCCGGGAAATTGAAGAAGGAGAAACCTATTCCATCGTTTTCAGCTTCCTGTTCCTGTTTATCGCCGCTCTGTCGGTGGTGACCACCATGAACCGTTTCGTGCGTCGCCAGCGGACACAGATCGGGACACTGAAGGCCCTGGGCTTCCGGCGCGGCCGCATCACCCGCCATTATGTCAGCTATGGCTTCTGGATCAGCCTCATCGCTGCCGCCACCGGGATCTTCGCCGGTGAACTGACGATCGGCAGGTTTTTCCTGTCAATGGAAATGGGGACCTTTACCGTACCAGAGTACGATACTGTCCTGAAGCCGGTCGTTTTCGTGATGGCCGGATCGGTTGTCATCGGCATCACGCTGATCACCTGGTTCTCCACCCGGAGCATCCTGCGTGTCCCGGCAGCGGAATCTCTGCGTGTCGAACGCCCGAAAATCCGCAGGACCGGTTTCCGTTTCACGACAAAAGGACCGTTTGCCCGCGCCCCTCTGCCGGTCAAATGGAACCTGCGGGACATCAGCCGCAACAAAGGGCGCAGCCTCATGGCCATCGCCGGTATCATGGGCTGCACCATGCTGGTAGTCTGCGCGCTGGGCATGATGGATACGATCAACTCCTATATCCATCTGGAATATGGCGGCCTGAACAACTTCGACTATAAGCTGGTCCTGGAAACGGACTGCAGCGATGAAGAATACCAGTCCCTGACCGCGGAGTACGGTGATGCCACCAGTAAAACACTGCCGGTCAGCATCTCTTTCCCGGACGGGAACCGGCAGAATGATAATGTCGTCACGGTCACGGACGGAAAGGATATGCTCCGTTTCATCGATCATGACAGAAACTATATCACGCTGAAGGACAGCGGTGTTTACCTGACAGAAAAGCTGGCGGATCAGCTGGGCGTGCAGGAAGGCGACACGATTTCCTGGAAAATCATGGGCACCGACCGGACGTATAAAACAGAAATCGCCGGACTGAACCGCGACCCGCAGAGCCAGCAGATGACCATGACCCGTCAGTGCTTTGAAAGCCTGGGAGAAAGCTACCGGGCGGATACGCTGTATACGGACGCTGACCTGAAAAACGTGCCGGAACCGGCCGGCGTTTCCAAAATCCAGAGTATCCGCGATATGGAGAAGTCCATGACCAGTATGATCAGCACCATGATGTCCCTGGTGGTTGTGCTGATCTTCATCTCCGTCCTGCTGGGCTGTGTCATCATTTACAACCTGGGCATCCTGTCCTTCAACGAAAAACAGTACCAGTTCGCCACACTCAAGGTCCTGGGATACCGGAACCGGATCATCCGGAAAATCTTTGTCCAGCAGAACCGCTGGCTGGCGGTCATCGCGATTCTCCTGGGACTTCCGGCAGGTTACTCCCTGACCGCGTATATCTTCGGCGCGGCCCTGGGGGAACAGTACGACTTCCCGGCGCATATCGAGCTGCGGTCTTATCTGCTGGCAGCCGTCGGCACCTTCCTGGTGTCCTGGCTGGTCAACAGCCTTATGGCCCGGAAGATCCGGAA
>CAMNJG010000183.1 GCA_946541285.1 uncultured Clostridia bacterium | reverse complement strand
CACTCGGAAAAACATTCGGCGCGAAATGCACAATTTATTTTCATACAGTTCCTTATTTCCACAGCGGGTCTCAGTATGGCTGACAGACGGCCAAACTGTAACGGTACGTGATCGGACACTGCGTCGGACAGGTGTATAAATTTGACAGATCATGGGAAAGTGTGTATAATATCGCTTAAGAAATATTTAAGGAACGCGCCTGAATATTGCGTAAACGCGTTTTTTCCGGAAAAGCCGATGCGCAGTATTGCTCGCGGATAAGGAATTGTGAAGGGAGAGTTTAATGAAGAAACTTTCAGAAAAAAATGCTGTCCTGGCAGGCAGAAAGATGAAGAGACGAAGAGGCGGAAAACGTATCCTGTCGATTATGATGTCACTTTTCATGCTGGGAACCCTGACTTCCTCGATGTCCTTTGCTGCAGACGAAAACCATGCCGCTCTGGCGGCGGATCCGTCTGTGATTGCCGGTAACGGAGACGGAAACCTGGCAGGTGCCGTACCGCGGGAGAGTATAGTGGAGCCGGCTTCCGGGGATGCCGGAACTGCGGAAGAGGATGCGGGACTGACGGATGCAGAGCCTGCTGATGAAACTGTACAGGCTTCCGCCGGCAGTACCAGGCTGACAAAGACCTTTAACTGCAAGTATAAAGGGTACCGGCTGTTACTCCCGTCGGATGCGTATATCAGTGACAATCCCGGGGATTATGACGCGAAGGTGACGACCAGTGGCTGTGTCCTGGAGATTACAAAGGAGTGGTCCCCTTATCTGAACCCTGCCGCGGATCTGGCTGTGGGAATCCAGCAGGTCATCCCGGATTTCCAGTGGCAGGATGGCCGGGACCAGTATTTCGGGTATTACCAGAGCCGCTTTATCCTGAATAAGGACTGGCAGAGAAATAATGGTGTCGCGGTTTCAGACGTAAAGAATATCACTGCGGCCGGGTATCACGGAATGATGTACAGCGCGGTGATTTCCAATATGCCGGAAAACAGTTCTGATGGTTATACCTATCTGTTCCTCAAACTGGACAGCCACTTTTTCCTGAGGATTGTGTCCAGGTATCACAGTAATGGGACCGATCCTTCAGATAACGCAGAGCAGGAGAAACTCCTGCGCAGTATTGCGTCCAGCCTGACGACCTTTCATCCGTCCGGGAGCAATCCTCATCATCCGCAGTACCAGCCGGAACGTACCGCGCCGATGTCTGAGGAGACACAGGCCCTGTATGACCGGATCCGGCGGATCGGGACCTCTGATTCCAGTCAGGATCCCCTGCTGTGGGGGATCTACACTTCCCATGTGATGGAGGAAGGAATTGACCAGACGATCCCGGCACTGGAAAAGAAACTGAACTACAATTTCTCCGTTGTACTGGCGTATGTCCATTATAATGGCACGGTTCCGACGGAATTTATGAATAAAGCCTACGAACATGGCAAAGTCGTTGAGCTGACGTATCAGCTGACTGAAAATAATAATGAAAATCTGTTCGCGGACAGTGTATCCATGAGACTGTACCGTCGTGATCCGGCGACGATCGAGCGTATCCGGCAGTTCGCCAGGGAAGCCAGGGCACTGCAGCATCCGTTCCTGTTCCGTTTATGCAACGAGATGAACAGTGACTGGACCAGTTACGGTGGTGTTGTCAATATGGCGGATCCGGATATCTTCGTGGAGAACTGGAGAACGATTTATCAGATTTTCCAGGAGGAGGGCGTAGATAACTGTATCTGGGTCTATAACCCGAACAACCGCAATGCTCCGCCGGATGACTGGAACGGCGCGCTGAACTATTATCCGGGCAATGAATATGTCGATCTGATCGGTGTCACCGGCTACAATACCGGAACTTATTATCATTCCCGCTGGCTGGAGGAATGGCGCGGTTTTACGGAGATTTACGATGAAATCCAGGAGTACTATGGGAAATATTTCAGCGCGTTTCCATGGATCATCACCGAGTTTTCCAGCAGCAGCATCGGAGGCGATAAACCGGAATGGATCCGGACGATGTTCAAGAATATCGGAAAGTACAAAAATATCAAAATCGCGGTCTGGTTCAGTTTCGCGGATTATGATGAAAACGGCAATGTCGCCCGTCCGTACTGGCTGGACGAAACCACCGACACCCTGATGGCGTTCCGTCACGGGCTGACGGGAGCACCGGATTTCCGGGATCTGGGCGGAACCGGATGGGCCGTTGACGCGATCTGTGAAGTCACGGATGCCGGATACTTTACCGGAACCTCCGACACCACCTTTGATCCGTCAATGGATATGTCCAGGGCGATGATTTTTACGGTGATTGCCCGTATGGCCGGAGTGGATACCACGACCGGATCGACATGGTATGAAGCCGGTATGAACTGGGCCATGGAACAGGGGATCACGGACGGTACCAATCCGATGAGTTCCATTACCCGTGAGCAGATGGTGACGATGCTGTACCGTTACGCGACCGGCGATACCGGAGAAAGTGCGGCACAGCCTGATCCGGCGGAGAATACGACAGAACCGGATCCTGTGAATCCGGCAGAGGATACACCGGCAGAGGGAGTCAATCCTGCGGACAGCGCGCAGTCTGCTCCGGGCAATACCGGCGGAGCCGGGGAAACCGGTCCGGGAATCTCCGCGGAAGCAGGAAATTCCCCAGCCGCGGATGAAGAAAACGCGCCGGAGCCTGTTCCGGAATCAGGAGACAGCGCCGTGGTACAGCCTGATCCGGTTGCGGATACGGGCAACAGCACGGTAGCACCGATGGATTCTTCCACAGACGCGGGAAGTGCTGCGACGATAACGGAAAATCCTGGTACAGACACCGGAAACGGCACAGTGGCACCAGCGGATCCAGCCGAAGGTACGGAAGATGGCAAAGCGGTAACAGCTGATCCGACTGCAGCAGAACGCACGCCGGATGCCGCAGCCGGTACAGAAGCGGCAGGGACTGCTCCACAGCCAGGAGAAACCGGAACTGCGGAAGGTGGCACGGAGCCGGCACCGGTCGCGGAGGAGATCGACCTGAGTGTCCTGCAGGGCTTCGCGGATCTGGACAGCCTCAGCGACTGGGCGAAGAAAGCAATGGTCTGGGCCGTGACCAACGGCATCATTACCGGCGATGACCGGGGAATGCTGGATCCACAGGGCATGGCGACCAGAGCGCAGGTAGCGGTGATTATCAGCCGTTTCACAAAACTTCCTGAGGTGTCGTCTCTCTTAAGGAATCCTGCAGTGAGATCGTTTTCGACATCGTCGACATCTCTGATTTTTGATGAAAAGCGGTATTGATTCCGTTAAAGAGGATGCGTTTTTTTAAGCCAGAATCGTTAAAATAGAAATGCAAAAGCGCAGAGATCCCCAATCGGACTCTGCGCTTTGCTGATTTATGATAATCTGATTGTTTTTCAGAGTTTTGTAAAGCAAAATAATATGCGATTCTCTGCGT
>CAMNJG010000182.1 GCA_946541285.1 uncultured Clostridia bacterium | reverse complement strand
TACCATTCTTCGTCTGAAAGGCAGCATTTTTTCCATTGCCTTTCAGAAGGAGATTCGTATCAGGAGGAAGGCAATGGCTTTCGAGGGACTTTCCGACAAACTGCAGGGGCTTTTTAAAAGTCTCAGGGGAAAAGGAATACTGACAGAAGACGATATTGATAAGGCCATGAGGGAAGTAAAGCTCGCGCTTCTTGAGGCTGATGTCAATTTCAAGGTTGTCAGGAAGTTTGTCGCGAGTGTAAAAGAGAAATGTCTGGGAGAAGAAGTTCTCGCCAGTCTCACACCGGGACAGCAGGTCATCAAGATCGTCAACGAGGAGCTGACAGCCCTGATGGGCGGGACGGCAAGCAAACTGACCTACTCATCCAGTGGATTTACGGTGCTGCTCCTGGCAGGTCTTCAGGGAACCGGTAAAACCACAACGGCAGGCAAGCTGGCACTGTATCTGAAGCATGAAGGCAAAAAGCCGATGATGGCGGCCTGTGACGTACACCGTCCGGCAGCGATCGACCAGCTGGAGATTGTCGGGCGGCAGATTGATGTTCCGGTTTACTCTGACAGAGAAGAAAAACAGGCGGAAGTGGTTGCCGCCAAGGCAGCGCGTGAAGCGGAGCTGAAAGGTTACAATGTCCTCATTGTCGATACGTCAGGGCGTCTGCATGTTGATGAGGAACTGATGCAGGAACTCGTCCGGGTCAGGGATGCTGTCAGACCGCATGAAATCCTTCTGGTCGTGGATGCGCTCACCGGTCAGGACGCAGTGACGGCAGCGACGGCTTTCAATGAAGCTGTCGGGATCGACGGGATCATCATGACAAAGCTGGATGGTGATTCCCGGGGCGGCGCGGCACTGTCCGTAAGAGAAGTGACCGGCAAACCGATCAAATTCATCGGTACAGGCGAGAAGTTTGACGCTCTCGAACTGTTCCATCCGGACCGTATGGCTTCCAGAATCCTGGGCATGGGAGACGTACTGACACTGATCGAAAGGGCAGAGCAGCAGTACGATGAAGAGGAAGCAGCCGCTCTCGAAAAAAAGATCCAGGAGAACCGCTTTACGCTGGAGGATTTCCTGGAGCAGATGGGGCAGATCCGGAAAATGGGCGGTATGCGGAAGCTGATCGGGATGCTCCCCGGTATGAACGGGCAGCGGATCAGTGAGGATGATATTGACCGTTCCGAAAAGGAATTCGTAAAGATGGAAGCCATCATCCGTTCCATGACACCTGCGGAGAGAGAGGATCCGAAAATTCTCAATGCCAGCCGTCGGAAGAGGATCGCGAAAGGCTCCGGACAGCCGGTGAGCCAGGTGAACCAGCTGATCAAGCGGTATGAGGAAGCCCGTAAAGTAATGAGACAGTTTACAAAACCAAAGCGCGGTAAAGGAAGAAAAGCGCGTGGCGGTTTCAGATAAAGAGATTTTATTAAGAATCAGGAGGAAATCAAATGGCAGTAAAGATCAGACTGAGAAGAATGGGCAGAAAAAAGAGACCATTTTACAGAGTTATCGTAGCGGATTCCCGTTCCCCGAGAAACGGCAGATTTATTGAGGAAATCGGCTGGTACGATCCTCTCCAGGATCCGGGCGTGATCAAAATTGACGAAGAAAAAGCGAAGAAATGGCTGGCGAATGGTGCGCAGCCTACAGACACAGCAAGGAGTCTTCTGAAGAAATCAGGAATAATTGAATAACAGGTGACTGCACAGTGGTAGGATTAGTTGAATTCATTGCCCGATCCCTTGTTGACGACCCTGATTCCGTCAGAGTTACAGAGACAGAGGACAGGCACAGCATCAATATCCAGCTTAGAGTTGCACCGGACGATATGGGCAAGATCATCGGCAAGAAAGGCCGGATCGCCAGAGCTCTGAGAACTGTGGTACGTGCTGCTGCGGCCAGGAGCAACAAAAAAGTTACAGTTGAGATCGTTCAATAATATATTACGGGGCTGCTCTGAACAGAGCAGCCCTGTTTTTTCAGAGGAAGGAAATGGATAAAATCAGGGTTGGCAGAATCACGGGAGCTTTTGGAATCCGGGGAGAATTGAAGGTTTATCCTTATACCGACAGACCGGAACGGTTCCGGGAACTGGACAGTGTCTGGGCAGGGGGAAAGGAATATCCGGTTACCAGTGTCCGTTACCAGAAAAATATGGTATTGCTCCGGCTGGAAGGGATTACGGACCGGAATGCGGCAGAAGTGATGAGAGGAGTCGATCTGACCATTGACCGGGAACATCTCCGGGAACTGGACGAAGATGAGTACTTTATTTTTGACCTTATTGGTCTGGAAGCAGTGGATGAAAGCGGGAAACACATCGGCCGGGTATCGGATGTCATACAGAACCGCGCGCAGGATCTTTATGAAATTGAAACGGATGACGGAAAAAAACATCTCATTCCGGCGGTTTATGAATTCATTCCGGAAATCAGCCTGGAACGTGGTATAATGACCATAAAACCGATTCCGGGACTGCTGGACTGAGAAAGGGATACCGCGGATTCGCGCAGTTCCCCGGGAAGGGACAGTTCCCTGGTTTGGAAAGGAGCCGACAGAGGATGCAGATTGATATACTGACGCTTTTTCCGGAAATGATTGATCAGGTCTCAGGGCACAGCATTCTGGGAAGAGCGCAGAAAAACGGCCTGATTTCGATCCGGGCGGTCGATATCCGCGCATTTACAGAGGATCGGCACAGAAAAACAGACGAAGCACCCTTTGGAGGAGGGGAAGGGATGGTGATGACGGTCCAGCCTGTTTCGGACGCGCTCCGTGCCGTTGACGCAGGTTCCAAGCGGATCATATATCCCTCTCCCAAAGGCCGGCTGCTTGACCAGGATCTGATTGAAGGACTGGCCGCGGAGCAGGATCTGGTTTTCCTCTGTGGCCATTATGAAGGAATTGATCAGCGGATCCTGGATTACTGGAAGCCGGAGGAAGTCAGTATCGGTGATTATATACTGACAGGTGGCGAACTGGCAGCTCTCGTGATGGTCGACGCTGTCGCCAGGCTGATACCGGGAGTGCTTGGCAATGAAGCCTCCGCGATGAGTGAATCAGTGTATTCCGGTCTTCTGGAATCCCCGCAGTATACGCGCCCGAGGATATATGAAAATATGTCTGTACCGGATGTCCTGCTGTCCGGAGATCACGAGAGGATCAGGCTCTGGAGATACCGGCAGTCACTCCTGGAAACCAGGGAAAAAAGGCCGGATCTCTGGAGGACGTATCTGGAAAAAGCCGGTTCACTGGATCTTGGTAAAAAAGAAAAAGAAATTCTGGCGGAGATATCGGGAGTGGACGCGTTTCGTCCGGATCGCCGGAGACGTGGAAAAAGAAAAGACGCCCGGACAGAAAAAAAATAACCGGAGGTGTTGTATTGTCGGACAGTACGCATAAAAAGACAAAAGGAAAAAAGAAATTCAGACTGAAGCATCCGATCCGGTT
>CAMNJG010000181.1 GCA_946541285.1 uncultured Clostridia bacterium | reverse complement strand
ACCGGAATGTCAAATACAAGCACAATCCTGTCAGTTCCCCGCATCGTTACGGTTTCGCATCCGGTTCGCTTTCATCTGTAACGACAGCGCCCAGATTGACGGTGCCTTTTTCCAGGTTCATGACTGCGTCTGTAATCTGCTGAATTCTTTCATCTGACATGGTGTCGTCCGCTGCCAGTGTAGTAGTGTAGAGAATATGGTCGATTCTGTGATGAACCTCCGCGAGCCGTCTCCTGAGTTCAGACAGTTCTTCGTATTTTTCCTGCTCCCTGGACGGCCTGACTCCGGAGATATGGAGGCCTTCGGTCAGGTCAGCCGTACTCTCGCCTGTGATGACGATCGCTTCCACGCCCAGTCGCTCACGGATCAGCGCCCTGAAGTTTTCTTTGGATTTCTGCTCGCCGTGTACCAGGAAGATCTTTTCCGGCACTGTCTCAAAAGAAGAGAGCCACTGCAGCAGTCCGTTGCGGTCCGCGTGTCCGGAAAAGCCTTTCAGGTCATGGATTTCTGCCGACACATGGATCGGCTCCCCAAAGATTTTGACTTCTTCCACCCCGTCGATAATGGACCGGCCCAGGGTACCTTCTGCCTGATAACCCGCGAAAATGACGCTGTTCCGGGAATCCCACAGATTATGCTTCAGATGATGCTTGATGCGCCCCGCTTCACACATGCCACTGGCTGAAATGATGACTTTCGGCGCGGTATCGTGATTCAGTGTCTGGGATTCAAAGACATCCCTGACAAACACGAGTCCTTCAAAGCTCAGCGGGTTGATCCCCTGCATGATCAGGTTGGTGGTTTCCTCGTCATAGACCTGGGCGTTTCTCTTGAAAATCTCTGTCGCGGATTTGGCCATCGGACTGTCCACGTAAACTTTTATACCCTGCATAGCAGCCGCAAACTCACGGTCTTCTTTCAGAAGGCGGTTAAAATAGTAGAGCATGTCCTGTGTCCGCCCGACCGCGAATGCCGGGATGACTGCCGTGCCACCACGCTTCAGCGTCGCCATGACGGCTTTTTTCAGATCCTCCAGACTGCTTTCCTTTGGTGGATGGACCCGGTCTCCGTAGGTCGTCTCCATGATTACGACATCCGCTTCCTGGATGTATTCCGGATCCCTGAGGATCGGCCGGTCCGATGTCCCCAGGTCCCCGCTGAACACGACTTTGGTAGTCTGTGTCCGGCCTTCCGCGTCCTTTTCATCGATCCAGAGCTCCACACTGGAGGAACCCAGCATATGGCCCGCGTCCCTGAAACGCACGGTAATCCCTTCCCGGAGTTCCTTTTTGATATCATAGAAAACCGGAGTCAGGTATTTGATCGCTTCGATGGCGTCGTTCACTGTATAAATCGGTTCTTCCGTTTTTCTGCCCAGTCGCTCGTTTTTCTTGTTCCGGTATTCGGTTTCACGCATCTGGATGTACGCGCTGTCCCTCAGCATGATATCGGTCAGGTCCGCGGTCGCGTCCGTACAGAATATTTCAGACTGGAATCCCTGCTTTACGAGCAGCGGCAGTCTTCCGCAGTGATCGACATGGGCGTGGCTCAGGATCACAAAATCAATTTCTTCCGGATTAAAGGGAAAAGGAAGGGCATTCCGCTTTTCATTTTTGCGTCCTCCCTGGAACATCCCGCAGTCCAGCAGAAAGCGGTAGCGGTCTGTTTCGATCAGGTGGCAGGATCCTGTCACTCCGTCTGCCGCTCCGCAGAATCGGATCTTCATAACGTGCTCCTTTCTACAGTTTTCCGGTCACGGGAGCCTGTCTGTGAACCCTGGCCGGAACAGCGTGTCGATTTTTTATAAAACCTTACTCAGGAAACTTTTCGTCCGTTCGTTTTCCGGCGCGGTAAACAGCTTGTCCGGAGACCCCTGCTCCATGATATACCCCTGATCCATGAAAAAGACCCGGTCCGCCACTTCTCTCGCAAACCCCATCTCATGCGTGACGATCACCATGGTCATTCCGTTTTCCGCCAGTTCTTTCATGACTTCCAGGACATCTCCGACCATCTCCGGATCCAGCGCGGAGGTCGGTTCGTCGAAAAGCATGACTTCCGGGTCCATGGCCAGGGCGCGGGCGATGGCCACTCTCTGCTGCTGGCCGCCGGACAGTTCCGATGGATACGCGTCTCCCCGGTCCCCCAGGCCCACCCTGGCAAGCAGTGTATTCGCCTTCTGCTCCGCTTCCGCGCGGTCCATCTTCCGGACTTTCAGCGGAGCCAGGATGATATTTTCCAGCACTGTTTTATGAGGAAACAGGTTAAACTGCTGGAACACCATCCCCATGCGGGTCCTGGTTTCATTGATCGTTTTTTCCTCCACCGGTTTCCCGTCCAGGAAAATTTCACCCGCGGTCGGTTTTTCCAGCAGGTTCAGGCATCGCAGGAAGGTACTTTTTCCTGAACCGGAAGGGCCGATGACACAGACCACTTCGTTATCGTGGATCGTTTCCGATACGCCTTTCAGGACCTCGTGATCCCCGAATTTTTTTACCAGATTTCTGATTTCTATCATACGCTTATATCCCCGGCTTTCTTTTTTTCACGGTCCTCGGCTTTCTGTCCGGACTCATCCGTTTCTCCATATAGGCCACCAGTCTGGAGAGCGGGATCGTCAGGCACATATATACGATGGCGACGCCGATATACGCCGGGAATGATTTGAAATCCCTGGCGGCCCAGAGCATCCCTTCTCTTGTAATTTCCACAATCCCGATATAGGAAAGAATGGACGTCTCCTTGATCAGTGTCACAAATTCGTTGCCCATCGCCGGCAGAATGATGCGGAACGCCTGTGGCAGGACCACATTGGTCATCGTCTGCGCTCCGGTCAGTCCCAGCGAACGGGATGCTTCGATCTGTCCCTGGCTGACCGCCTGTATGCCGCTCCGGATGATCTCTGCCAGATACGCGCCGCTGTTCATCCCGCAGGCCAGCACCCCGACGATCACGATCGGCTCCCAGTTGAACCGTACACTGCCGCCGGAAATCTGGCTGATCAGATACGGTACGCCATACGCGAAGATCAGAATCTGTACAAAAAGAGGTGTCCCGCGGACGACTTCTATGTAGACATTGGCGATGATCTTCAGAATCAGATGCCTGCTGAGCCTGGCCAGTGCCATGACCAGTCCGATGAGGATGCCCAGGAGGATGGCCAGCAGCGTGACATAAAGCGTCATCCCGATGCCATGGGCCGCGGTTGCGATACCAGTTAAATAATCCATAAAAACCCCTCAGGAACTGACACAAAATAATCTTTCCTGTCTATTTCATGTTCGTTCCTTCCAAATAAAAAATTTTCCGCGAAAGCCATCTTCCGGAATTCCGCAGTTCTCCGGCGATTGCCTCTGCCGCGGGATCCGCGGATGTTTTTCCGCGAAGCTGCAATATTACCTGTCATTATACTTCTTTTAATCTTTCATGACAATTCCCAGACCTGAAAAAGTCACGCTCCAGCCCTG
>CAMNJG010000180.1 GCA_946541285.1 uncultured Clostridia bacterium | reverse complement strand
TCACAAAAGAAATGAACCCATCCTGCCGGTTTTCCCTGCCGCGACGTTAAAAACTCCGCTACAGCCCGACAGCCCGCGGAATCATACGAACCCATTTCCGTGATCAGCTTCTCTGATCCGGATGCACAATATGATATACCAGCGAATTGAGGGTATCCGTCACATGGACACTACCCACAGGGACACGTTTCGGCACTTTCAGATCCAGCGGGGCAAAATTCCAGATTCCCTTGACGCCGCCTTCCACCATCTGATCCGCAATCATCTGCGCCGCTTCTTTTGTGGTCGTGATAATGCCGATATCCACATGATGGGTCCTGAGGAACTCCGGCAGATTTTTACTGTCCTGGACTTCGATGTCATTGATCCGCATGCCGATCAGATCAGGATTGACGTCAAACATCCCGATAATCGGAAAGCCCATTTTATAGTACTTGGTATGATTGGCGATCGCCCGTCCCAGATTGCCCAGGCCGACAATCACCATGGCATATTCATGATCCAGTCCCAGGATCCCCTTGATCTCCCTGTGCAGACCTTCGACATTGTATCCATATCCCTGCTGCCCGAATCCGCCAAAATTATTCAGGTCCTGACGAATCTGTGATGCCGTAAAGCCGATCCTGCCGCTCAGTTCATTGGACGAAATGTGTTCCACTCCTTCATTCAGAAGATCTTCCAGATAGCGCAGGTATACAGGCAGCCTTTTGACGACCGCGTCAGAAATTTTGTCCTTCATGATCACCGCTCCATTTGCAGATATCCCGTTCTGTCTAAATCTCGAACTCACACCGTTTTTACGGCTCATCTTTTCAGATTATATCAAATGCGGCCTGTATTTTCAACAATATCTCGACGGGTTCTTCGCAGTCTCCGGAAGCGGGGCTGCAAGTCAGTATTCGGCCAGAGTCATGAAAAAATGCTGCTTATAGCAGTATAGTATCACCGTTTTACCGGTTGCAGCGTTTTTTGAGGTAAACCGGCCGATCGCCCAATAGTAACGAAGCCGGAGTGGCTGTTTCATCCCCGGTCCTCAGATTTTCCGGTAAAAAAAGAAGCGCCCTCCACCGGACAACCGGCAGGAGACGCTCATTCATTATTCCGCGTGATCCACTACATAGTTCACGATATCTTCCATCGTTGAGAACTGCTCTGCTTCCTCATCCGGAATCTCGATATCAAACTCTTCTTCAATCGCCATGATGACCTCAATGACGTACAGGGAATCTGCTTCCAGATCCTTGGTCATGCTGGTTTCCATCTGAATTTTATCCGGTTCTTCGATCCCCAGCTGCTCAACAACAATATCCTTTATTCTCTCAAAGATTTCATTACGATCCATTGGGATTCCTCCTGTTACTGTTCCCCCGATACATTATTCACAGATTGCATTATAAGTGAATATGTATTGATAATCAACATATTTTGCCGGATTTCAGCAAAAATATTTGACAGTCAAAATATCATTCTGTTTCCGACAGTTCCGCCCATTCGCTGTAGACGTCTTCCAGAGTTTCTTTTTTCCGCGACACATCTGCGGCCAGTTCTGCCAGCCGGACATGATCCGTCAGGTATTCTTCCCTGCACATTTCTTCCTCCAGGCTCTGAATTTCCTCCTCCAGAGAAAGAATAAGCGCTTCCAGTTCTTTTTCCCTCCGCTCTTTCCTGCGGAGCTCCGCCTGTTTTTCTTTGGCTTCCCGGCGCGCCTGCAGACGTTTTTCCTTATCGGAATCCGGTGTCTGTTCCCGCGGAACGGCCATGCCGGCCTGCGCTTCCTTTTTCGCGCTTTCTTCACGGCTGTTCTGCTCTTCGCTCTTCTCCAGATAGTAATCATATCCTCCATGATACACGGTCAGATTCCCGTCCCGGAGTTCGTAAATGCTGGTCGGTACTTTATTCAGGAGATAACGGTCATGGGAAACTGTCACCGAAGTCCCCGGAAATTCGATCAGCGCATCCTCAAACACCTCTCTCGACTCGATATCGAGATGGTTGGTCGGTTCGTCGAGGATCAGCATATTGGAGCCGGACATCATCAGCTTCAGCAGCGACAGCCTGGCCCGTTCTCCGCCGGAAAGTACACTGACCTGCTTGAAGACATCCTCTCCTCTGAAAAGGAAACGTCCCAGAAGGTTCCGGAGCTCCGTATCAGAATACAGTTCATAGGCATTCCGCATCTCCTCAATGACGGTCGAGGATTCGTTCAGCATGGACTGCTCCTGATCATAGTATCCGAAGTCGATATTATGGCCGACTTTGATAAAGCCGCTGTCCGGCGCGATCTCGGACATGATCATTTTCAGCAGGGTTGACTTTCCTGCTCCGTTCGGTCCGATGATACAGATCCGTTCGCCCCGTTTAATATCAAATGATACATCCTTCAGGACCGTCCTGGATTCCATTCCATTCCGCACCGTGCGGGAAACATGCTCCGCGTGAAGAGTATCGTTACCGCTGACGGAATCCTGATGGAAGCGCATTCTGATGGTCGCCCGGTCTCCCACAGGCCGGTCCAGAAGTTCTGTCTTTTCCAGAGCCTTTTCGCGGGATTTCGCGCGTTTCGCCAGCTTTTCCGTACCGCGCTGCTTATACCGGGAAATGAGTTCCTTCTGTCTGCGGATCTCCGCCTGCTGATGTTCATACGCTTTCTTCGCGCTTTCGTAGCGGATTTTATGCTCTTTCACATAGAACGTATAATTTCCTTCGTAGATACTCAGCCGGTGATGGTCCAGAGCGAAAATCCGGTTCACGGTATGATCCAGGAAATACCGGTCATGGGAGATAATCAGCACCGTTCCCTGGTAATTACGGATATACTGTTCCAGCCATTTCAGGGTACTGATATCCAGATGGTTGGTCGGCTCATCCAGAAAAAGGATATCCGGTTTCCGCAGAAGCAGCATCCCCAGCGCCAGCCTGGTACGTTCCCCACCTGAAAGATCACTGGTATACTTGTCTTTTACGGTGTCCGGAAAATCCAGGCTGGCGAGGACTCCCGCAATTTCGCTTTGATAGCTGTATCCGTTGCGGCGGTCATATTCCTGCTGCAGGCGGTCGTATTCCCTCAGCGCCTGTTCCAGCCCATCCCCTCCGCTCTCGGACAGACGGGTGATCTCATCGGAAAGCTCGTGGATCCGTCCCTCCATATCGATGACGTCCTGAAAAACCGACAGCATCTCCTCATAGATCGTGCGGGTAGACGTAAACAGATCATTCTGATGGAAATACCCGACCGTCAGGTCTCTGGCGGTATAAACCTGGCCACTGTCACAGTGATCCTCCCCGGACAGAATATTCAGGAGCGTACTCTTTCCTGCTCCGTTCGGACCGATGATGCCCACCCGGTCCCCGCTGTTGACACTGAATGAGACATTTGAAAAAACCTCTTTTGTCCCATCATAGACTTTTGTCAGATCCGCTGCTGATAAAGCGATCATGCGCTGCTCCTTTCCTGCCTGAGTCCGATGCATCCGGAGTAAGGAACTGTA
>CAMNJG010000179.1 GCA_946541285.1 uncultured Clostridia bacterium | reverse complement strand
TTGTGAATCTGCAGATATCGAGAAACGCTGTATCAGGCATGACAGTTTTGGGGGTCCCTTTTTCAAAACATTATGCGTTTTGAAAAAGGGCTATCCCCAAAACTGTGATACTGTTAAAGGCAGCATTTTCTTCGAAATATGCATAAAACGGCATTTATTAAAACAAGGCCTGATCCGAACGGAGCGTGAAACGATTTTACAAGCTGCTGAATGACTGCTTTCAGAGGATCGGAAATGAGAATATTTGCAATGTCTGACCTTCATCTGTCTGAAGCGTCAGGGAAACCAATGGATGTTTTCGGCCCCCGCTGGGAACACCATACAGAAAAAATGAAAAAAAACTGGGATGAGACTCTGAAGGAAGATGATGTCATGATCATTTCCGGGGATGTGTCCTGGGGCCTGAAGCTGGAGGAGGCCATGCCTGACCTGCAGTGGATACACGAAAGGCCGGGACGGAAATACATTACCAGAGGGAATCATGATCTGTGGTGGTCCTCCCTGACAAAAATGAACAGCCTCTATGAGGATATTACCTTTATACAGAATGGCTGTGCCGTCGCGGGGGATACGGTGATCTGCGGGACGCGGGGATGGATGCTGAAGCAGAATAATACCGAATGGACCGAGCATGATGAAAAAATCTACCGGCGCGAACAGATCCGGATGAAGATGGCACTGGACGCGGCGCAGGCGTCCGGAGCTTCCAGAATGATTCTGTCTCTGCATTATCCGCCTACGGATTATCATGGCAGCGATACGGCCTTTACAGAAATCATTGAGCAATATGATGTAGACTGCGTCCTTTACGGGCATCTGCACGGAGAAGAAGCAGCGCGGCATGCTTTCAACGGCAGGAAAAACAATATTCGTTACCGTCTCATGTCTTCTGATTATCTGGGGTTCTTTCCCCGTCTGATTTTTGGTTGACAGAGCTTTCAGTCCGCTGAAATGAAACAGTATATTACTATGGAGAAAAGCAGCGTATGACGCGTTTGATGAAAAAAGGGAAATCAGACAGAGAAAAAGTATATATTTCCGAAAAACTCAGAGCGAAATTCGATAAAATCCTTCAATATCCCCTGACATCGATTGAAGCGCCGATTGGTTACGGAAAAACCAGATCCTGTATGGAGTATCTGAAAACATCCGATCAGCTTTACGTCTGGAGAAATATATCCGGCAGGGATTGCGGTGTCTGCTGGCAGCAGTTTTGCAGCGCCCTGTCCGAAATCGATACAACCGTAGCGGAAAAACTCAAATCCTATGGGATGCCGGAAAACAATGCTGCCGCGGAACGGGCTGTGGAGGTGATTGGACAGATCCGTCAGGATAAGCCGGTGCTGATTGTCATTGATACTGTCATGGATCGTATGCCGGAAAGTATCTCATATTTTCTGGAGATTCTGGCCAGGAAAAATATTTCGTATCTTCATTTTGTGATGATTGGCCGCGTCCGGTTCTGTAATCACAGGGAAGAGCTCAGAATGAAGCATCTGCTGCTGGTTATTGATGTTTTTGATTTTATGCTGGACCGGGATGATATTGTCCGGTATTTCGAACTATGCGGCATCCTGATTGGCCGGGGCGATGCGGAACGGCTGAGAAGAAAAACGGATGGCTGGATTGCGGCTCTGTACCTGACCCTGCTTCACTGGGATGAAGATAACGGTCGCCTGCAGGTACCGGAACAGATCTATGATCTGTTCCAGCAGACTCTCTGCAGAAATTACAGTGAAGAACAGCTGGATTTCCTGATGAAGATCAGCCCGTTTCATACATTTACCATGGATCAGGCGCGTTCAGTCAGAGAGATGAGAGATCCGGAAAAAATTCTGGAATTCCTGACAGATTCCAGCGGATTTATCTGGAAAATTCCTGAAACACATACTTATCATATCAACCGGCTGTACCGGAATTACCTTCAGAATATGCTGGAAACCCGCGATCCGGAATTCCGGAAAAAAGTATACAAGAACGCGGCAGACTGGTTTTATCATAACAGAACTTATTATAAAGCCTCTTATTACTATTATCGCAGCGGCGAGTATGAACATATGCTCAAAGCTTTTGAAATGGATTGTGGAGGCTATCTGTGCGCGTCAGACCTGTATGAGATCCGCGCGGCATATGAAGAATGTCCGGAAGAGATCCGGGATCACCATTTCCTGTCCCTGATGATTTACGCACGTCAGCTCAGTGTTTCCGGTAAAGAGTATGAACTGGAAAAAATACTGAAAAAGTTAGAATCCGAGGACTATCTTTCTGCATTCCAGGAAGCGGATCTGGATGAATTCAGAGGGGAACTGGAAATGTTACAGGGATATCTGACCTGTACTCAGCCCCTGCAGGCAGCACAGCACCAGAAACAGTGCGTTTCCCTGCTTCGGCATACCACTGCCCAGGCAGGCCGGAGGAGTCCGGTAACGTTCGGCTCTCCTTCCATTCTGTTTCTTCTTTATACAGAAGCGGGCAGGCTGGACGATCTGCTGAAAGAGTATTCCGGGACGAGGAACCTGTATTACAGGCTGACAGACAATAACGGGCGTGGTTCTGAGTACCTTTTTGACGCGGAGATACAGTTTAACCGTGGAAACCTTGAAAAAGCCGATATCCTTTCGCATAAGGCGGGGACGGTAGCTGCCAGATACCATCAGACCGGAATCGGTATCTGTGCGTATTTCCTCCAGGCGCGGATTCGTATCCTGAAAGGGGAGACGGACCAGGGGATGAAATTCCTGGATCAGATCACGACACTGACAGGAGAGATCGATAAACGTGTATACGCAGTAACAGGAGAACTGTGTGAGTCTTACATATACGCGGTTTTTAATCAGCTGAAATATGTGGCCGACTGGATTGACAGGGGAGATTACCTGAATTCAGGAGAAATGCGGCTGTATCGTCCTGCGGAAGACTTTGCGAACATTGTATTCGCCAGGATACTGATTGATAAAGGAGAGTTCAGCCGGTATCTGGGAATGGTGGATGAGATGCTGGCGCTGGCGGAAAAAAGTCATGACATCATCGCGCAGATCTATCATCATGTTTACAGTGCCGCGGCTTACAGGAAGCTGTCTCTTCGTGACAGCGCGGCGAACAGTCTGCGCAGAGCCATGGAGCTGGCTGCAGACGACGGGATCATTATGCCGTTCGCGGAAAGTGGACGGCTGCTCGGTGATTTTTATCAGCAGATCAGCCTGAGCCAGAAAGAGAAAGAGTTCGTGGAGAAATGCCTGAAACTGTATAATAAATATGAAAAACATATGAATGTACTGCTGGGAGGAAGCGGAGATACCGCATTGAATGTACTGACCAGAAGAGAACGGGAAATCTCCCTGCTGGTCGCAGAGGGAAAAACCAATAAGCAGATTGCCGGAGAATTGAATATCGCCGAAATAACAGTAAAAAAATGCCTTTCCAATATTTACGCGAGACTGGGGATTCCGAACAGAGCTTCACTCATTAAGAAAATGATATCCTGATTATATCCGGCTAACATAATA
>CAMNJG010000178.1 GCA_946541285.1 uncultured Clostridia bacterium | reverse complement strand
GCATATATTTCCGAGAATAGTGACAGTACTCCGTTGAAGGTCAGTTTTGTGTACAGCCTGAAGGATGATACAAGAGTGATCAGGAGGGTATATGTGGAAGCAGCATAACACATGCTAAATGCCTTTACAGATGCCTGATTGGTAAGAAGTTACAGGAAATGGCATCCTGAAAATCTGCTTTTACAAATCGATACGGAAGAACCAGAATTAATTGCAAAGCTCAGATAAGGAGTGCAACTATGAAACAAAGAGTCCGAACGAGAATACTGGCCGTCCTGATGACCGCTATGATGATTCTGACATTGACGCCAACAGTTTATGCAGATGATGAAAATCCATCGAAACAAATATCGGTAACTGCTGCCGGGCCAACCGGTATGGTCATTGGTGAAACAGAAAAGACGGAAGCGCCGGACCTGTTCCGGGAGTCGGAGTCGCAGAGTCTGACAGCTGAAATCGACAGGGACTATGATCAGACGGTTTCTGTACCTCTGACAAATACAACGGATAAAGATGTGTCTTTCTATATGACTGTGGAAAATCCCAACGCAGATTTATCGATGAATTTTGTCGGAAGAGGTTACTCGGAGGAAACCTGTGTATTTCTGGCAGCCGGGGAAAGTACGACCATGGAACTGGCGATTTTCGCGCAGGAGGCAGAAGCGGTAAATTATAACAATATTAAATTGTTTTGCCATGTGCCGGGTTACAGTAGTCCGGCTGTCCGAATGCTGGAGCTGACTGTTCGGGGAGAAGGCTTACAGCTCACGCACAGCGTAACCACACTTGATAATGGGGATCTCAAAGTAACGATCACGAATCAGGGGGCAGCGGTCAATTCCCTGAAAGTAACAGCCGATGATACGCTGGCGCCATATGTCTTTTTCCCGACAATGATTACCAACTATGTCCTGGATCAGGGGGCTTCTGTATCCTTTACTGTTTCTCCTGGAAGCAATGTGGAGCAGGAGATGACGGGAAACCTTCTCGCAAAGGGAAACGGTGCTGCATATGAAATCCCGATTACGCTGTCATCCGCGACCTGTGAGCATGTCAGCGGGCTTTCGTTGCTGAAGGCGAAAAACATCCTGGCAGATGTAAAAATCGATCAGATTCAGGACAGTGATGACGGGGATCTTGATTATTCCCTTTCTTATGATGAGGGGACAAAAGCATTGCCGGCAACACTCCGGATTGACGTCCGGACTGCAACCGAAGAGGATATTCTTTCGGATGATCAGACCATGGATGCCCGTATCGACGGTTTCAGGATGAATCCAACCCGGATCGAAGGAAATAAGGTATATTATTCCTTCACCGAATTGTATACGGATTCCGAGGGAGCATCCCTGATGGATGGGAACTCTGTCCAGAATCTGCTGGCAGAGTATGAGATCGAGATTGACCTTGAAAATTCCGGGATTGATCCGGCGGAATTATCGGATCTGTTTGATGCCGCGGTCGCGGACAGCAGCCGACTGAGCTATATCGACAATCTTCCGAATCTTCCGCAGAGTATCCGGGATGAATATACTGCGTCACTGCAATTATCGATTCTTCTGGATATTCTGAGCAAGGATACAGAAGGAAAATACGATCAGCTGAAGAACAATCTGAGTGAAAAACTGAAGGAGTTCTATCCGGACGAAGAGGATCCGATTGCTGCCCTCCGGAAAACCTTAAAGAAACTGGAGGCATCTCTTGAAAAAAGGATCCTCCGGAATCCGGAGTATGCTGATTTTAAGGATGCGATAAAAGAAGATCAGCAGAATGAATCGAAGATCGACAGGATAAAAAAGGAGGAGAAGGAGCATCCGGGCAATTATTCACAGGTTGATGTAAAAGAAGATGGACAGCAGTGCACAAATCGTGGAGAAATCACATCTTCTTTCTACGGCAGGGATACTTACAGCCTGGGAGGAAATGATACGGCAGACCTGTCCGCAGATGAAGCTGTGACTGCTGCGGATAAAGGGATCCGTGTTTACTACTCCGGCCGTATTGTCAGTGAAGACAGATATATCAACTTTGAGCAGATTCGATACGATCTGTATTTGAATGGAGAAAAATTTGGATCCAGTGAAAACAGTGGATTATCGGAGATCAATATCATCGAACTGGATCCGGAACTCGTGAAGTTGGATCAGGTCAATACCTTTACAAGAGATTATGATGTTAATCCGGGGACACACTTTATCAATACGGATAACCGGTTTACGATGCTCTATCCTTCTGACGCGGTACTGCAGATGACCGATGCCAGCCAGGTAAAACTGGTGGAACCGGATTTCGATGTTTACCGGAAAAATATTTTCGTGACGGATCAGGACGGGAATTATGTGGACAGTCCGATCACAGGCAGAAACGACATCCATGTCAGTGTTTCCAACCGTGGCGCGCATGGCGGGTACTTTACACTTTCCATTACGGATCAGGATGGGAATCAGCTTCTGAGCGAAGCGGACGCGAAAGCGTACCATTACCTTCCGGCGTTTACAGCACAGACACTGACGCTCAGAGATGTTAATCTGCGCAGTGGCTCGAATTCGGTAAAAGTAGAGATTCAGGACTGCAGCGGACGTACAAAAGAAACCGTAACGGACAATAACCGCGCGGAGATGGAAATCGATGCCCGTGACAGACAGGTCCCGGTTTTTCAGTCGCTGTCGCCAAACGGCCAGATTCACAGCGGAGTGGTAAGCCTGACAGCAAATCTGGACCAGTACAGGGATGTCAGAGAAGTGAATTTTTATCTTGACGGATCGCCGGCAGGAACCAGTACTGCAGAGGGCCCTGTATATTCAGTAACACTGGAGGAATGCACTCCTGGCGAACATACTTTCCATGCGGAAGCGACGTACGATACCGGAGGAACTTCTTCGCGCCAGACAGAGACTCTCCGGTCTGAGACATCCACCTTTATTGTGCCGGGAACTTCCGCGTGGGCGGACGTGATTTTCCCTGCGGGGACAAAGGCGGCGGATTACAGAACGCAGCTGATGCGGTTTGACGGGGAACAACGGTACTATAGCAGGGCTTTCAATGCTCAGATCCGTTCAGAAGATGGCAGCGACCAGCTGTATGTTCCGGAAAACGAAAATCCGGAAGGAACCATTCTGATTGCCTATGACCGCAGCAACGGAAAGCTGTATGCAGGAACCGTTGGCAGCAGAGGCACAGAGATCAGGCTGGCAGCAGACAGGACTCTGACACTGACAGATGCGGTTTTTGCCTATTCGGATCTGGATGTGTATCTTGGTAATGAGTATTATGATGTGACGGTGGAGCCGGACAGCAACAGTGTCCGCTTACCGGCGGTACTGCTGAGTGCTTATGGGAGCCTGAAAATCGCAGCTTCCGACAGTACGATGTGGATTAATATGGGAGAGATCGATCTGAGGGAATCGGATGTTTCCTATAGTATCGGGGACAGCCTGCTGATCTGTCGTTTTACAGTTCCGGAATCGAGTTATGGAAATTATAATGTCAGGTATCTTTATTCCTATA
>CAMNJG010000177.1 GCA_946541285.1 uncultured Clostridia bacterium | reverse complement strand
CCAAAACTGTGATACTGTTATAAGCAGCGTTTTTTCATATGGTTCTGGCTGACCATTGAATTGTAACCAGCTCTAAACCGGCAATTCCATGGAAGACATTTTTGGAATTGATCATGTCAGAAAAATATGATAAAATCAGCGTTGCAAATTATTTGACAATCAAAACATATGAAAAGTTATGGAGAATCTATGGATCTGTTGAAAGTTTACAGCGATATCATCAAAAAGCAGAATGAAAGCCATCCGGAGCGGGCCCGGGCTCTGGTCCGTCTGGGGATGTTCCTGAAGACTTTTCAGGAGAAGCATATCGGGACAAAAGGTCTTCCGTCGCCTTATGAGACGCTTTTTCTTTCTTCGATGAACAGTGTACGCAGGGCCCTGACCCGTCCGGACCAGTCTGTCTGGACGAATATTTTCGGTCCGGTTGAACTGTTTCAGTGCCTGGGGCTGGAAGGAATCTCCGCGGAAGCGCTTGCTGTATTTCTGACGGGATTCCGGATTGAGGACAGCCTGATTGATACGGCAGAATCTGCCGGGATCGCCGCGACTTTATGCTCTTTCCATAAGGGGTTTCTGGGAGGAATGCTCAACGGGCTTCTTCCGACACCGGTATATGCTGTGACGACATCAACAGTCTGTGACGGAAATCTGAATACCTTCCGATTCGCGGCGGCAGAGCGCGGGATCGGACTGCGGATACTGGATGTGCCCCATGAGTATTCAGAAGCCGGAGAACGATATCTGGCCGCCCAGCTGAGAGAACTGACACAGGACCTGGAGACTGTGACAGAGCGTCAGCTGGATATCAGTGAATTCCGTAAGGTGATCCACCGCGAAAATCTCTCCAGGAGGTATTACCGGGAATTCCTGGAACAGTCGGAGGAAATCTGTTATCCCAATACACTGACCATCAGCCAGTGCATGATTTTCGCGACACACCTGAACATCGGGACAGAGGAAACACTTTCATTTTTCAGGGAACTGGCAGAGGACATCGGCCATTATGGACCACATACCGGCAGGAGGATCCTGTGGCTGCATCTTCAGCCGCTGTATGATGAAGCAATGAAGGAAATCTTTAATCTGTCACGGGATTACCATATACAGCTGTTTGATTTTCCGATGGACTATATGGAAGAGATGGACGAAGAAAAGCCCTATGAGGCACTGGCCAGGAAAATGATCCTGAACAGCTATAATGGTGATTTCGTCAGAAAGGTCCGGTTTATCGAAGATTGCATGGACCGTTACCATCCTGATGGGGTGATTCATTACTGCCACTGGGGCTGCAGGCAGTCCGCGGGCGGTACAGCGCTTCTGAAAAAGGCAGCGGGAAAAAGAAACCTGCCGATGCTGATTCTGGACGGCGATGTGATCGACCGGAGGAATGTTCACGAAGGACAGATCAGAACCAGGACAGAAGCGTTCCTTGAAATGCTGGGAAACAGGTGATTTGAATGAAATTGGCATATCTGTGCAAGTACGTGCCGGTGGAACTGCCGGAAAGTATGGGGATCGAGATGGTCCGTATGACACCGGATGTCACGGACTTTGAAAGAGCAGACCAGCTTCTTCATCCGAATCTGTGCTCTTTTATCAAAGCCGCGCTGGAGGAATACGCGGCAGGGGATTATGATGGAATCGTCCTGACCAACTGCTGCGACAGCAGCAGGAGGCTGTATGACTGTATCCGTGAGGAGTTTCCGGAACGTTTCAGCCATTTGCTGGATGTTCCCAGAATGATGACAAAGGAGGCGTCAGCACTGTACGCGGATGCTGTCGGTGGGCTGGCAGAGCATCTGGAAAAGTATACGGGCCGTACTTTTGAAGAGGACAGGCTCCGGCATCTTCTGAAACAGACGGAAACCGGGCCGGACGCTTCCGCTCAGGAAGACGCGGCCGTTCATCTGATCCTGATGGGGGCGCGGATCGGGGCGGCGGTTCGTCAGATGATCCGGGAATATGATGTCATGACTGTAGCGGATCTCACCTGTACGGAAACAGAACGTCGCTATCTGGTGGGAGAGGATGAGCCTCTGAAAGAGGCCTACGCATCCGCGCTGCTGAACCAGTTCCCATGTATGCGGATGGCGGACATCGGGGAGAGAATGCGGCGGCTGCAGGAAGTCAGGGACCGCGCGGACGGGATTCTGTATCATACGATGAAATTCTGCGATATGTATTCTTATGAGTTCGCGAGTCTGAACCGTGATGAAACACTGCCGGTCCTGAAGATTGATACAGACAGCACACCACAGGCCGCAGGACAGATCCGGACCCGCCTGGAGGCGTTTTTTGAATCCATTCTGCAGGCCAGGGGACTGCCGCCGGAAAAAATTCGGAAAGTAAAGCTGCCGGAAGTGGCAGGAGAGGACGGGAACGAAGAAAGTATGTTCTGGAAGAAAAAAGAAAACAGTGTCCGTGCCGTAAAAAAGCGCCGGGGCAGTGGACCGGTCAGAAAAGAAGACATCCGGGTTGTGGGGATCGACAGTGGTTCCACTTCCACGAACGCGGTACTGATCAATGGTGACCGGGAAATTCTGTCCAGTGTTGTCATCAGGACCGGTTCCAAGAGTATTGTCAGCGCGGAGGACGCGTACCGGCAGGTCGTGGAAAAGGCCGGTGTTCGTCCGGAGGACGTGAATCTTCTGATCTCGACCGGATACGGACGGGTCAATCTTGACTTCGCGGATCGTGATCTGACGGAGATCAGCTGTCACGGCAGAGGGGCAAACTATTTCAACCCGGAAGTGAGAACGATTCTGGATATCGGGGGACAGGACAGCAAGGCCATACGGATTGATCAGGAAGGAAATGTTCTGGACTTCGCCATGAATGACAAATGCGCGGCGGGAACAGGCCGTTTTCTGGAAATGATGGCATCCACGCTGTCCGTCAGCCTGGATGAACTCGGTCCGCTGTCGCTTGACTGGAAAGAAGATATTGATATTTCCAGTATGTGTTCGGTTTTCGCGGAATCAGAGGTCATCTCGCTTATCGCGGATAATAAAGAGAAAGCAGATATCGCCCATGGTGTTCATAAGTCCATCGCCTCCCGGGCGGTTTCCCTGATGAAACGGGTCGGTATGGACGAAGGATTTATGATGACCGGGGGTGTCGCAAAAAACCAGGGGGCGGTCCGCGAAATCGAAAAGAAGCTGGGACATCACCTGTATATCTGCGAAAACCCTGAGATCGTGGGCGCGGTTGGTGCCGCGCTGTTTGGTCTGGACGAACTGCTTTCTTAGGGAAACACTGATTTAATCAAAAAATCACCTTTCCAAAGGCCGATCAGGAGTCGAATGTAATGGATTTTATGATTAAAAGGTGATTTTTTGTCATTCTGAGGAGCAAAGCGACGAAGAATCTTTGCAAAGATCCTTGCAGACAATTCCTTCCTGCAGACAATTCTAACCTCGCTCCGCTTCGGAGAATTGGTTGTATGTGACCTTCCTGCGATTCACTTCGTTCATCGGGATAGGCCATCATCGCTTCGCTTCGGGGAATTGATTGCATCTGACCTGCCATTGATTTCATTCTGAA
>CAMNJG010000176.1 GCA_946541285.1 uncultured Clostridia bacterium | reverse complement strand
CCTGTTCAGGCGCCGGTTCTTCCGGTACAGGTTCTTCCTTTGCTGCTGTTTCCTCCATCGCTTCCGCAGGCTCTGCCTGTGCAGGTTCTGGTTCCGCAGGCGCAGGATCTTCTTTTGTTTCGGTTTCCTCTTCAGGAATCTCTGCCGCTTCTGTCGGTTCCTCCTGTGCAGGTTCCGGTTCCACAGACGCAGATTCTTCCTTTATTTCAGGCTCCGTTTCAGCAGGAGCCGGCTCTTCCTCTGTCTTCTTTTCGGAAACAGGAACCGAATCCACTGCTTCCGGAACAGCTGCCGCTTCCTTCGGCATCCTGATCCCAAACAGCGTATTGGTCGCCAGATGTCTGTTTTCCGATACCAGGAGCAGATACAGGTTGGTAAGGACGGTAGCAGTAAAGATACTCAGTATGGTACCGATCATGAGTGTCAGCGCGAAGCCTCTGACATCGCCGTATCCGAACTCATACAGAGCGACACCGGCAATCAGTGTCGTTACCTGCGAGTCGATAACGGTTGTCAGCGCGCGGCGATACCCCTGGGCCGTCGCCACACGGATTGTCTTGCCTTTTCTGACCTCTTCTCTGATTCTTGAGAAAATGATAACGTTCGCGTCAACGGCCATACCGATCGTCAGGATCATACCGGCGATACCCGGCAGGGTCAGTACATTTCTGAACGCGACCAGCAGCCAGAGATAAATCAGGCCGTATGCAGCCAGCGCGATGTCCGCGCAGAGACCCATAACCCTGTAAACAAGGAGCATCATCAGGGCAACCAGGACGAATCCGATCGCTGCGGCAATAATAGAAGATTTTAAGGAATCCATCCCCAGTGTCGGACCGACTACGCTTGTCTGCACTTCCTTAAGTTCTACCGGAAGCGCACCGCCACGGATCAGCGCGGCCAGTTCCGCGGCTTCTTCCTGCGTGAACTTTCCTTCGATCTGGCAGCTTCCTCCACTGATGACCGTACTTACTGAAGGATTGGAAATCACTTCGTTATCGAGAATAATCGCGATCGTGTTCGCCGGCATGCCGATCTGTTCATTGGCAGTAATCTCGTTGTTCACGATCTTACGGGTCGCTTCCTCAAAAGCAGCCGCTCCTGTGCTGTCGAACTGCAGGGTAACAACATAACCTGCGCCGTTCTGGTTGATCTGGGATCCGGCATCCTTCACATTGCTGCCGTCCAGGATCAGATTTGCATCCGCAGTGATAAAACTGAGCTGGGCGGTTTTGCCGATGGATTCAATGGCGGAATCCGCGTCCTGTGCCCCAGGCAGTTCTACTCTGATACGGTTTTCATTTTCGACTGATACAACCGGGTTGGTCAGACCGAGCTCATTGACTCGTTTGTCGATAACCGACTGCGTCTGCTGCATCAGTTTTGCAAGTTCTTCTCCTTTTGCGTCCGTATCTGCTTCCAGTACTACATAAACGCCTCCCTGCAGATCGAGGCCAAGCTTCATATGATCCTTGATGCCCCCGATTTTTCCGAAGCCGAAAATTGTGAAGTACCATCCGCAGATCACAGCCGCCAGAACAATCACGGCAGCTGCTCTTCTGAGATTCTTCATCGTTAATTACTAAACTCCTTCCTTACTTAATTGTCCTGATGATCCGCGAGATATGCCTGAATCCCGATCGCGCATTCAAGACGTTTTCTTTCCATTGCGCAGGCAATACGGTATGGTTTCATGAGATCCCCGTTCGCGTGATACGCGTTGGCGTGACATCCGCCGCTGCAGTAAAATTTCGCCCAGCACTCCCTGCAGTCGTCCTGATTGTAGATATGCGCTCTGTTGAAATCCTCAAACAGATGATTCTCAAAATCCCGGTCCCGAACATTTCCGAGCCGGAACTTTTCTTCACCTACAAACTGATGACACGGGTAAATATCCCCTTCCGGTGACACTGCCACATACTCCGTTCCGGCACCGCACCCGGATACTCTTTTTATCAGGCACGGTCCCTGATCCAGGTCCACATTGAAATGGAAGAAACGGAATGGCTGATCCTGCATCGCTGCGTCCAGGTACATATCTGCCAGCCTGTCGTATTCCTTCAGGATGCTGTCCAGATCACTCTCCCTGATGGAATAATCGTATTCCTCAGGAGCCACAACCGGTTCCACGGAAACATTGCCGAAGCCTTCTTCCAGGAGATGCTTCACGTCACTGGCAAAATCAAGATTGTATCTCGTAAAAGTTCCCCGGACGTAGTACTGGCGGTCTCCACGCTTCTGAATAAAATTTTTATAATTGCGTGTGATAATATCGTAGGTGCCCTTCCCGTTTACGGTATGGCGCATACGGTCATTCACTTCCGGGCGACCGTCAATACTGAGGATCACATTGACCATATTTTCATTAATATAATCAATCTTTTCATCGTCCAGCAGGACTCCGTTGGTCGTGATCGTGAAACGGATGTTTTTGTGATGTTCTTTTTCCACGGAACGTCCGTACTCGACCAGTTGCTTTACAATCTCAAAATTCAGAAGCGGCTCCCCGCCGAAAAAGTCAATCTCCAGGTTATGCCTGGCGCCTGACTCCCGGATCAGGAAATCAATCGCTTTTTTGCCGGTCTCCAGGTTCAGCAGGCAGCGGTCTCCCTGAAAAGCACCCGTATCCCCGAAGCAGTATTCGCACCGGATATTACAGTCATGGGCGACATGCAGACACATCGCCTTGATTACCGACTGTCTTCTGTCGAACAGCGAAAGATCCGCTTCATCCTCAGCGAACAGCATTCCCTGCCCGATAAGCTCATCGATATCGGCCAGCGCGTCTTCGATCTCCTGAATGGGATACCGGTTACGGAGCGCCTGGATCACCGCGGCTCTGTCATACTGACGGTCAGTGATATGATCGAGTGCATCAAACACCACAGGATCCACAACGTGGACGGCCCCACTGTTGATGTCCATGACGATCGGTTCATCCCTGAATACATACTTATGAATCAAAAAAAGATTCCCCCTCCTTAAAAGAAAAAGTGCCGGAAACGCTGCAGACATCAGCCAGATCAGGCATCCTCGCCTGTTGCTGACTGCTGCCCGTGCGGTGCGCCTCAGACACCTTCTCAATACATTACTTATGGATGAATGACGGATTATCTTCTCCTGATATTTTCACATTCCTGATTCGCTACTGTGCAGGATGTCTTGCAGGCAGACTGACATGAAGTCTGGCACTCACCACAGCCTGTTTTGCACGCTGCGTCTTTCAGAGACGGTCTCGCAATGGTTTTAATTTTTTTCATCTGATAATCCTCCTTTTATCACATCAAAACCTTTACCTGTACACAGAGGTATCCTGGGCACATGAGTTCTCAGCCTGCGATACGTATCATTTTTTGTCCCGGTTTTTTCCTGGACGCCAGAGATTTCCTGGCTTCCGGGGATGTACCGCATCAATCAGAGCGGCCACCTGGCAGGACTTCTCCAGATCCTGTTCCGCAGGCTTTTCTAGCAAAGGTATAAACGCACATGATTAACATATGTATTTTACCTTACCAACTTTTGCATGTCAAGCGGTGGAGGCACCGCTCCTTTCAGA
>CAMNJG010000175.1 GCA_946541285.1 uncultured Clostridia bacterium | reverse complement strand
TTAAAAAGAATGCCCGCTGCTGACAGCAACGGGTCATGGTAATAAAGGACGCAAAAACAGATCCCTCTGCATGCAGGTGGGATCAATCATGCGTACAGCCAGTTACTCGTGGCCCGGAGCAGGATGCTCCTGTACAGCGTCTGGCAGGTCTCCTGACTGACAGCCTCTGTGCCGCGGAGATCTTCCCGGTTTCCCAGTGATCCTCTGGTTCCGCAGCGGCCTGAGAACGGTATACGCAGTATGGCTTTCTCCGGTCTGTTTCCAGGCCAGCGCACACCGGATACCGTTCCTGATGATCACAGTGACGAGTTCGTACAGGATTCTCACCTGTTTCCCTTTTCACCGTCCGGATCTGTAAAGACAGATCCTTCCGACACCAAACGCTTTATAAAAGTACCTTTCGCAAAGGACATCGATGCGGATTCTCTGAAAATCCTGTGGATGTCCCTGCGCACCTGCATTATGTCACACCCCTGCGGCTCTGTCAATGAACAGATCGGGCCGGGTGTGGGTCAGTGTTTCAGCAGCGAATACTGGATGATTTTGTTTCCCGGTTCGCCGGACTCCGCCCAGCGGTCAAAGATCTTTTTCACCTGGCTCCTGGCAATCATGGACATGAACGAACTGCCGCATTCCAGGCATCTGACCGCCGGCACATCCCCAATGACGATCTTTCCTCTCGGCGTTTTGATCGGCACACTGACTTTGGCATCGATCAGCTCAGTTCCTCCGCATTTCTGACATTTCATTGATTTATTTTCCTCCTGTCAATCAGAATTTCCGGAAGACTCCATCGCGCGTGACGCTACGAATGATTCCTTCCTTTTTTATCCTTGAGCAGCGGCTTGATCAGCTTGTAGATCTCGCCTGCTTTCTGGCTCCGGAAGCGTCTCACCAGGGCATTGTTGACCCCCTGGCGGGTTTTGCAGCGGTGTACGGAGGAAGCAATCTCCTGGAGATCTTCTTCCGTCAGCTCCATCTCACCGGTCAGGCTCTTTACTTCCCGGAGCAACTCTTTTTCATCGTTTGAAGCAGTCTTTTCCGCGTCACCCTTTTTATCCTTGAGCAGTGGCTTGATCGCTTTGTAAATTTCGCCTGCTTTCTGGGTCCCGAACTTCCGGACCAGCGCGTTGTTGATGCCCAGCTTGGTTTTGTAGCGGTCGATGTAGGACGCGATTTCCAGCCGTTCGTCCTCCGCCAGCTCCAGGGCGGAAATACACTGCGCCACATCGGCACGGAGTTTCTCCTTCCGCGGTTCTTTCGGGGTACCCTGCTTCTTCCGGGAAGCGTCCGTCGCGGACTTCGTCCGGCTGGCCGCTTTCTTTTTCGGGTTCTTTTTCTTTTCCGGATTTCCCTTCGTCCCGCCGGCTTCTTTTGTGGCGGGGGCTTCGGTTACCGGAACGGACGCTGTCTGGACTGCCGGTGCCAGCGGAGCCCGGTCAACCTGGACCAGTTCCCGGGACTCATCCCGGAGAACCATGAGTTCCGTATGCTCCATATCATCACCCGGAGCCATCCTGTAGCCGGTATCGCGCGCCATCGGCTGAAGTGGTCCTTCCGGGCGCTCTGCTGTTTCCGCTTTTTCCACAGCCGTTTCCGGACGTGTTTCTTCTGCCGGAAAAGCGGTCAGATTCACGGAAGCTGCCGCTTCCGGCTGATCATCCGCATGGACAGATTCTCCGGATTCCGGGAGACTCCCAGACTCCGGGCGTTCCGGCGATTCCTGCAGGCTTTCGGATTCCGTTTCTGCTGACCATCCCGGATCACGCTCCGCATCCTGGTGCTCCGTCCTTTCCCAGGACGTTCCTTCCTTTTGTACCCCGGCTTTTTCCGAAAATCTTCTTTCCGGAGAAGCGGTGTCTTCCGGCTGCCCGGTCTTTTTCAGCTGATCCGCGGACTCTGGGGCTTCTATCCATTCCGTGGCCTGTTCTGTCCGTATCCGACCGGACAAATCCGGCTCTGCGGCCGTCCGGTCATGCTCCAGTGCCGCGGCAGCCATCGCTTCCTCCCGCTCATGCTGACGCTGCTGGCGCCGTTCCTCTGCCTGAGGGCTTTCCGCGATTTCCCGCGTGCGGGTTACATTGTAAAGCGGCTTGCGCCAGAACCCGGCGAGGAATTCAAATCCCCGGTCATTGCTGACGATACAGTATTCTTCGCTGCTGTCCTGGGAAATCAGGAATCCCAGCCAGGTTGCCAGCTGGAAATCCAGCGCGTTGTGTCCGCCGACATCGACGCGGCGGTACTCGACCGTTGCTTTGGTTTCATTCAGCCGCCGGTGGAGTCCGAACGTCATCCGGTCAGCCTTCGCGCTGTAAAATATGATGACACGGTCTTTTTCGGTCAGTCTGGAGACGCCGTTCAGACCATCCTTGTTCACATTTTCATAATCAATCAGATAAGTTGCCATATTGTCACCTCCTTTCTCAGGTCAGCATGTCTGCTGCCTGCTTTTCGTCGTTTTCCATCACGCAGGCGCGGCGGAAAACGCTGCCGTGATCTTTCATACCAGCGTCCTGGTCAGGAAGATCTCCGTGCCACTGCCTTCCAGTTCGTCCCTGAGGCGGGTATACGCCAGCAGTGCTTTTTTCCTCCCGGTAAAAAGGGAGTACACGGTCGGGCCGCTCCCGCTCATCAGCGTCATGTCCGGATTATACCGCAGCATTTTCGTTTTCAGGGCATCCACTACAGGATACTGCCGGAGCGTATAATTTTCCAGTACATTTCCCAGCCCTTTCTGAAGAATCTGCAGATTTCCGTCCCGGATTCCGTCCAGGGTGCGGGAAATTTCCGGATGCACGTAGCCATCCAGGGCGTCGAGTCCCCGGTAGACTTCTGCTGTGGAGACGCTCAGTGGAGGCTTGGCCAGGACGCACCACAGCCTGACAGGCTTCAGTGGTGTCAGTTCGTCGCCGATTCCTTCCGCCAGCGCGCAGGACGCACCTCCCTCCTGTTTCCATTTCCCGCGGGATGTCAGTGTCATGATACAGAAAGGAACATCCGCGCCGATGCGGGCGCCCATCTCGCACATGGCCCGCAGATCCATGCCCAGGTCCAGGAAATGGTTCAGTGCCACAATCACGCCGGCTGCGTTGGAGCTGCCACCGGCCAGGCCCGCAGAAACGGGGATGTTTTTCCGGATATCGATCCGGACGCTGTGCCTGCGGAAAATCTCCGGATACGCGGCGATCATCATTTCCGCCGCTTTATACGCTGTGTTGCGGCTGTCCGTCGGTACATAATATTTGTTGCATTTCAGGATCACTTCTGTCTCTTCCGCCGGGAGCAGCCGGACTCTCATTTCATCGGAAAGATCCACCGACTGCATGACCATACGGACCAGATGGTACCCGTCTTCCCGGACACCGGTCACATCCAGTGACAGATTGATCTTGGCGTAGGTTTTGATCGCTAACGAATCCATGTCATACCTCCCCATCTGTTAGGAACTGTCCGAAAATAATTAGTGTCTGCTCATTAAGTCCCCGTCGGACTTAATGATGCAGGCTAAGGAATCTGATATTCCGGAAGCTGTTCCCGGGTATCCGGAAAAGGCACCGGCCG
>CAMNJG010000174.1 GCA_946541285.1 uncultured Clostridia bacterium | reverse complement strand
GATCGTGATCTCCGTATGGAAATCGCGAAGAAGTTTACAGAGTATGGATGTACGATTATTGAGATGAGTACGGAAAAGGCGACCCTGGAAGACATTTTCCTGGAACTGACGGCAGAAGATGATGCTGTTTCCGGAATGGCAGCTGAGCCGGATCCGGAACTCTCAGAATCTGTTGACAATCTGCTGAGCGAACATGGCTATGCTGAAATTCCGGAGGAAGAAGCCTATGGCCCTGGTGACGTGGAAGCAGAAGCAATGTCCGATTTTGCGGATGAACTGGCCGGAGGCCGGGATAATGTGACAGGCAGCTCTGTATTTGAGGATGCCGGTCTGGCCGGAGAGAATCCTGTGGATTCTCCGGAGGATGAAGGGAGGGATCTCTGATGCAGGCGATCTTTAAGAGAGAGTTCAGATCATATTTTCATACGGTTGTGGGACCGGTATTTATGGCGGCTCTGCTGTTTTTTACAGGAATATTCTTTACAGCATATAATCTTTTTCAGGGATATCCGTATTTCTCGGTAGTGCTGTCAAGCATTACCGTGGTTCTGCTGCTGCTTGTACCCCTGCTGACGATGAGAAGCTTCGCGGAAGAAAAGCGGATGAAAACGGATCAGCTCCTGCTGACATCCCCGGTTTCCGTAACAGAGGTGGTCATGGGAAAATTCCTGTCGATGACAGCGGTATTTGGAATAGCGTGTCTGCTGATGTTCATGGCACCGGTTCTGATCCATTTCTATGGCGGAGGTGCGTTCCTCGCGGATTCCGTGGCGATCGTGGAATTTTTCCTGATGGGCGCAGCGTATATCGCGATTGGGATGTTCATTTCCTCCCTGACGGAAAATCAGCTGATCGCGGCAGTCGGAACCTTCGCGGTGCTTCTCCTTCTGCAGCTGGCAGACAGTATGTCCAGTATCCTTCCTTCTTCGGCGCTGGAATCCTGTGTCTGTTTCCTGGTGCTGATTATCGCCGCGGCGCTGCTGTTATTCTGGCTTACCAGAAATCTGATTATTTCCTGTGGAACGGGACTGGTGGCAGCGGTGGTCCTTATGATTTTTTATGTTGTAAAAAAATCTGCTTTTGAAGGAAGCTTCGGCAGGGCGTTCGCGTCACTGTCCCTGGTTTCCCGCTTTGACGCGATTACCAGGCAGTCCTTTGAGCTGTCAGCCGTTATTTACTTTATTACAGTCAGCGCGCTCTTTATCTTCCTGACTGTACAGGCGATTCAGAAACGCAGATGGAGCTGAGGAGGTGCTGATGATGAGTAAAAAAGAACAGGATCAGCTTGAACCAAAGGATCTGGAATCCATGGCAGAAGAGATCGGAGAAGAAACAGAGGTACTCCTGCAGGACGACGTTTCCGGTCTGACCGATGAAACGGAACGTGAAACAGATGATGCCGCGGAATCTTCAGGGACGCCGGAATCTGAGCCGGGTGAGAAAAAGACCCGTCCGGATTTCCGGAAAATGTTCCAGACAAAGAATGTCCGTTACGGATCCTACAGCGCGGTAATGATCGCCATTGTCATTGTCATCGCGGTGGTGGTCAATCTGATCGCGTCGGTTCTTCCGTCGGGGATTCAGTCGGTGGACCTCTCTTCCGGAAAGATCTATTCGATTGGAAAACAGACAGAGAAAGTGCTGGATAAACTGGATGACCCGGTCACCATCACGGTCTTTTCATCGAAGGACGCTGCGGAAGATTCACTGGTGAAACTTCTGCAGCATTATGATGACAATAAAAATGTTACGGTAAAATATGTGGATCCCGCGCTGAACCCTTCCGTGGCTTCACAGTACTCCCTTTCAGCCGGCAGTGTGGTTGTGAAGTGTGGGACAAGGGAACAGACGATCGATTCCGGTGACATCTATGTGTCCGATTACGCCTCTTATTACTCTACAGGAAGCGCGTCGACAACTTTTGACGGAGAAGGCCAGATTACCAGCGCGATTCAGTATGTGACCACGGCGGATCTTCCGAAAATGTATACCATTACCGGTCACGGCGAACAGGCGGTATCGTCTTCAGTATCCTCCCTGATCAGTAAACAGAATGTGGAAACGGAGCAGCTGAACCTGATGACCAGTGGAAACATTCCGGAAGACTGTGCCTGTCTGCTGATCAACTCACCGACCTCAGACTATACGCACGAGGAAGCGGAACAGATCATCAGCTATCTTGACAATGGCGGCAAAGCCATTATTATCGAGTACTATTCCGAAGAGGAACAGGCGAATTTCCAGTCGATCCTCAATGCGTACGGCCTGAAAACCGAGGACGGCATTGTGATGGAAACCGCGAATCACTTTTATCAGTATCCGATGTATGTGATTCCACAGGTTGCTTCGTCGGATATTACGCAGGATTTCTCTTCTGAGAATGTCAATATCCTGATACCGAATGCCCTGGGACTGATTTCCACGGACGCGGAAGGAACCACTGTAACGCCGCTGCTGCAGACCTCCAGTGGCGCTTATCTGAAAAAAGTGACGGATGGCCAGCTCAGTACCATGTCGAAAGAAGACGGAGATGAAACCGATCAGTTCATGCTGGCGGCGCTGGCGGGCAAAGAAGCGGAAGGATCAGGAGAACTGGTTGTGATTTCCTCCTCCTCCCTGATTGATGACGGGGTTACGCAGAGCTTTTCTCTTGGAAATCTCGATTTCTTTACTGCCTGTATTTCTTATCTGACTGCGGATGATGGCGTGCAGAGGGTGTCCATTGATGCCAAAAATATGTCGGCGGATTCGATTACCGTTTCTTCATTCCAGTCGATTCTGTGGGGAGCCGTGCTGGTGATCCTGATCCCGGTGGCGTTCCTGGCTGCCGGCTTCATCATCTGGCTCAGGAGAAGAAGGAAATAGTGACTTATGGAAGAGAATAAAAAGAGGAAAATCCCGGGATGGGTCAGAATCGTCATTCTTCTGCTGGTGCTGGTGCTGGTGCTGGGAGTTTATATGGCGCTGAGAACCTATAATGAACATCAGGCCGATACGGATGAAGCGATGACCGAAATGCTGTCGGTTGATGTGGAAAAAGTGCGTTCTTTTACCTATGAACTGGACGGCGCGGTTTATACGTATTCCCGCGAAGACAGCAAGTCCGACTGGATCTATGAACAGGATCCGTCACTGGAACTGGAACAGACACTGGTGGACAGCCTGCTGTCAACCGCCTCGGAGGTTTCCACGGATAAGATTGTGGCGGAAAACATGGACCGGGCCGCGGAATTTGGCCTGGATATGCCTTCCTTTACCCTGACAATGGTTCTGGAGGATGGTACAGAGAAAACCGTTTATCTGGGATCAGTCAATTCGATGACTTCTGATTATTATGCGTCGGTCGAAGGAGACGGAAGAATTTTTACGCTGCATCAGGATTATTACAGCAGCTTTACCGGTGCGGAAGAACTGGCGAAGACTTCCCCGGAACTTTCACTGTCTGATTCGTCGTATCCGGAAGGTTCTGAATAAATCAGAGACCACACAGTTTCTGTGTCGGAAACGTCTCTGAAGGACAGAAAACTGCGCTCTGGCGGATCAGCACAGAGCGCGTTTTTTTCTG
>CAMNJG010000173.1 GCA_946541285.1 uncultured Clostridia bacterium | reverse complement strand
AAGGTGACGACAGGGGTATAGTATCTGGCAAAGCGGGTGATAAAATTTTCCACCCTTGCTTTTCTCATACTGGCGTCTTCCACCAGTTCCAGGATCCGCGATACTGTGGAATCGTCGAAGGTACTGGTTGTCTGGACGCGCAGTGTACCGCTGCCGTTGACACATCCGCTGATGACTTCGTCTCCCACGGCAGCTCTTCGCGGCACAGACTCCCCGGTCAGGGCGGCGGTATCAATCATGGATTCCCCTTCCAGTACGATGCCGTCGAGAGGGATCCGTTCACCGGGTTTGATCATGATGATGCTGCCGGTATCGATATCATCCGGATCCGTCTCGATGATGGTGTCTCCAACCACCAGATTGGCGGTTTCCGGGACAATCTCCATCATTTCGGTGATGGATTTCCTGGATTTCTCCACAGCGTAATTCTGGAACAGCTCCCCGATCTGATAGAAGAGCATGACCGCGGTGGCTTCCTTATATTCTCTGACACCGAACGCGCCGAAAGTCGCGATCATCATCAGAAAATGTTCGTCAAAAACGGAGCCGTGGGCGATGTTCTGAAACGCTTTCATCAGGACGTCGTATCCGGCGATGAGGTAGGGGATGAGATACAGAAGAAAGCTCAGGAACGGAAACTGGTTGTTCTGGAACAGCGGAGTCAGGTGCAGCAGGATGACGGCAATGTAGATCACAGCGGCGATGAGTATTCTGATCAGCCATTTTTTCTGTTTGGCAGTAAGTTGTTTCATGACAGTTCCTCCGGAATCGAAACAGATGATCGGGAAAATGCAAAAAACCCGAATCGGCAGATCCGGGTCGGGAAATTCAGCTAAACGAGGATTTTCGCTCCAGCGTCAACGGAAGCGACCGCTTTCTGGGCTTTCGCGAGAACCTCTTCAAGCTTGTCATCCTCAACATCCAGCTTCAGTTTCTGATGGAGGAAGCTGACACTGGCATCATTGACACCATCCAGTTTTTTGATCTTTTCTTCCATCTTTGCGGCGCAGTCAGCGCAGTCTACGTCTTCCATTTTGAATTTTTTAATCATGATGGGTCCTCCCGGGATCATAATACATTAATGTAACTCATTCAGATGGTCGCGCCCCATGGCAATGATGCCCCTCACGTGATCGTCAGAAAGAGAATAATAAACGGTTCTGCCTTCGCGTCTGCTTTTCACAAGCCTGGCCTGTTTGAGAATCCGCAGCTGGTACGAAATCGCGGGCTGCTTCATCCCCAGCGCTTCCGCGAGATCACAGACACAAAGCGGTGTTTCAAAAAGGACAAAAAGAATCCGGATACGGGTGGAGTCCGCGAAGATTTTGAAGAATTCCGCGAGATCGTAGAGTTCCTCTTCATCGGGCATCTGCTCACTGACCAGATCAAGCTTGTCCTGGTGGATGCAGCTTTCGGTACAGAGTTCGAGTTCATCTTCTGTGTCGTGAAACAGCATGGTATCACCTCCAGGTTTCGTATAACGGGAAGGTAGTTGAATAAAACATATGTGCGTTTGCTTATATGTTTATATTATTATCATAACGATTTTTCCGGAGATGTCAATAAAAAAAAGAGATGTATACAGAAATTGCCGGTTCGTGACTGTTCAGTAAACGGCCAGTACCTCTGACCAGTATTTTTTCACTGGCCGATCGCTGACCTGTAATGCCGGTTCAGAATCCCGGATGTGAATCGCTTCAGCAGATTGAATAGTCGTGATAAAACTGATATACTTGATTATGTATTGGCAGGCATATCCGCGTGACCGGAATCTGCCGGAATCCGTCTGTTACACGCAGACGGAAAAACGTCATTTTCCGGTGTCGGACGTGCCCGCGTAAAAAAGCGGATGCGCAGGAGGAATCAATGGTTAGAAGGATTTATGTAGAGAAGAAACAGGGCTTTGACGTAGAAGCGAAAGGCCTCTTATCGGATATCCGGGAGAACCTGGGAATCACGGGCGTCAGTAAAGTCCGTATGCTGAACAGGTACGACATGGACGGCATTGATGACAGTCTGTATGAGGAAGTAAAAACAGCTGTCTTTGCGGAACCTGCCATCGATAAGATCTATGAGGAAACGATTGACATCTCTGACGCGGATTACAGCTTCGCCACAGAATTTCTGCCGGGACAGTATGATCAGAGATCGGATTCCGCGGCGCAGTGTATCCAGCTGATCAGTATGGAGCAGCGGCCGGAAGTCCGTTCCGCGAAAATCGTTCTGTTATATGGTGACCTGACGGAAGCCCAGGGAGACGAGGTCCGGGATTATTTCATCAATCCGGTGGATTCCCGTGTCGCGTCTATGGAAAAGCCGGAGACGCTGGCGATGCAGACCGATGTCCCGCCGGATGTCGCGGTAGTAGAAGGTTTCCGGGAATGGTCGGACGAACAGGTCGTCAATTACAGACGGGACATGGACTTTGCCATGAGTGACGCGGATCTCCTGTTTGTCAGAGATCATTATCAGGCGGAGGAACACAGGGATCCGACAATTACAGAACTGAAAGTCATCGATACGTACTGGTCGGATCACTGCAGACATACCACATTCGCGACAAAAATCACAGACGTGAAGTTTGAGGACGGACGGTATCCTGACATCATCCGGAAAGCATTTGAACGGTATCTGGCGATCCGTCATGAAGTATATGGAGAAAAAGAAGCATCCAGGGACATCACGCTGATGGATATGGGAACCATCGGTACAAAATATATCAAGAAGCTGGGACTCGCGGATGACCTGGATGAATCAGAAGAAATCAACGCCTGCAGTATTAAAGTAACGGCGGAGATTGACGGCAGGCCGGAAAACTGGCTGGTAATGTTTAAAAATGAAACCCACAACCATCCGACAGAAATCGAACCATACGGTGGTGCCGCCACCTGTCTCGGCGGCGCGATCCGGGATCCTCTTTCCGGCCGTGTATATGTTTATCAGGCGATGCGTGTAACGGGCAGCGGCGACCCGCGTACCAGTGTAAAGGATACCCTGCACGGGAAGCTGCCGCAGAGAAAGATCACCACGGAAGCGGCCCATGGATACAGTGCCTACGGAAACCAGATCGGGATCGCGACAGGGAAAGTCGCGGAAGTCTATGATGAAGGCTATATTGCCAAGAGAATGGAAGTCGGCGCGGTGATCGGCGCGGCTCCCGCGGAAAATGTCGTCAGGGAACGGCCGGCACCGGGAGATGTCATCATTCTGGCAGGCGGCAGGACCGGCAGGGACGGATGCGGCGGCGCGACCGGTTCTTCCAAGAAACATACGGAGGAATCGATCCTGACATCCGGAGCGGAAGTACAGAAGGGAAATCCTCCGGTGGAAAGAAACCTGCAGAGACTGTTCCGCCGCGGCGAAGTTGCCAGAATGATCAAGCGCTGCAACGATTTCGGCGCGGGCGGAGTATCTGTGGCGGTCGGCGAGCTGGCAGACAGTCTGGAAGTCGATCTGGATAAGGTTCCGAAGAAATACGACGGCCTGGATGGTACCGAGCTGGCCATCTCCGAGTCACAGGAAAGAATGGCTGTTGTGGTGGCGGCTTCCGACGCGGCGAAGTTTATCGCGGCGGCTGCGGA
>CAMNJG010000172.1 GCA_946541285.1 uncultured Clostridia bacterium | reverse complement strand
ATCAGGATGAACTGACAGAGAAGATCATTGGGGTCGGGACATCGCATTTCCTGGAACTCAGTGGAGGCAGCATCAACACAACCGAACTGATCGCCGCGCTGATTAACCAGAAGGATAATATAATAGAAGGAATCCGTTACGCGCAGGAGGCAGTGGAGGGTTCGATCACGATTATCCTGATGACCGCGCAGGGGATTTACTGCGCGAGAGATAAGCTGGGCAGACTGCCGCTGGCCATCGGTAAGAAGCCGGAGGGGTATTGCGCGACCCTGGAAGCCTTCGCGTACCTGAATCTCGGCTATACCGGCGTCCGGGAACTGGGTCCTGGTGAAATCGTCATTATGACGCCGGAAGGCGTACAGACGCTGGTGGATCCGGGCAATGACATGCGCATCTGTACCTTCCTCTGGGTCTATTTCGGCTACCCGTCTTCTTCCTATGAAGGACTGTCGGTCGAAAAGATGCGGTATAACTGCGGACGCAGCCTGGCCATGCGGGATGGCCTGACGAAAGACGATATTGATATCGTCGCGGGGGTTCCGGATTCCGGGACGGCTCATGCCGTAGGTTATGCCAATGAATCCGGGGTACCGTTCTCCAGACCGCTGATCAAATATACGCCGACCTGGCCGCGTTCGTTTATGCCGACGATCCAGTCCAGGAGGGATCTGATCGCGAAGATGAAGATCATCCCGGTGTATGACCTGATCGAGGGCGAGCGGATTCTGCTGATTGACGACTCGATTGTCCGCGGGACGCAGCTCCGTGAGACGGCGGAATTCCTTTATGGTGTCGGCGCGAAGGAAATCCACGCGCGTCCGGCCTGTCCGCCGATCCTGTTCGGCTGCAAATACCTGAATTTCTCCCGGTCCAATTCCGAGATGGAGCTGATTGCCAGGCAGGTGATCGCAGAGGAAGAAGGGGAACAGGTATCCCGTGTCGTCCTGGATGATTACGCCAATCCGGATTCGGATCGTTATCGCCATATGCTGGAAGGCGTCCGGAAACGCATGGGCTTCGATACACTGAACTACAACCGTCTTGATGATATGCTTGACGCAGTCGGCATCGGCAGGGAAAAGCTCTGCACTTACTGCTGGGACGGCAGGGAGTAGAGACAATTAAGGTTCTTCCGCATTTATTAGTACCAAATAGCGAGTCGTGCATTCTGTCCTGTCATCCTGAGCGTAGCGAAGGATCTTTGCAAAGATTCTTCGTCGCTTCGCTCCTCAGAATGACAGAATGCACTAATGGTTGCGGAAGAACCACAATTAAATGGTAACATCAGCTCCCTGTCGATCCGACAGGGAGCTTTCTGTCAGAAATTGCAGTCGCTCCGGGCAGTGGTTCTGCGATACCTGTAATCGCCGTTTCGGCTCCCCGTGTAGATATCCATTTATTTTGTTACAGTTCATAAGCAATGTCAGTTACTTAAGTTTGTCATCCTGAACGGAGCGTAGCGGAGTGAAGGATCTTTACAAGATTCTTCGTCGCTCCTCAGAATGACACATTTTTACTTTAAGTCAATGATATTGGTTCATAAGGCGCTATCACGAAATCTTTAAAAACACCATATCAGAAGATCATAAAAAAGATAGAAGATGCACACCTCGTAAAACTATAATCAGCATGAACCGATAAGTTAGCAGAAACTTGTACACAAGGAGGTAATGCATGACAAAGACGTTATTTCAGAAAAGTAAAAAAGCGGCTGCGGGAGTACTGATGTCCGCACTCCTGATGACAGCAGCGTGCCCCCTGCAGGGTCATGCGTCTTCTTACACAGCGGATACGACCTTTACGTTCACCGACTCCGCAATAGCCGCGTCCGGCAGCGCGGACAACTATGAAATTGACGGAACGAACCTGAAAATCACAGAGGCCGGCACGTATGTGGTGACGGGCTCCTGCAGTGAAGGCAGCGTGACAGTCAAAAAAGGAACAACCGGTGTAACCCTGGTACTCAGGGACCTGACCCTGGCTTCCAGTACAACGGCACCGGTTTCCTGCAACAAAACCACAGAGGTCAATATGATCCTGGAAGGAAGCAGTACACTGACAGACAAAGAAGATCCTGCCAGTGAAGACTCTGAGGACGCGACGGTAGCAGATGCATTTGAAGGCGCAGCTTTAAAAGTCAAGAGCGGCGGAAGCCTGACCATCGGCGGTACCGGGACATTGACCGCGGACGGCAGCAGCTGTAAAAACGCAGTCAAGGGAGCCGCGACAGCAGTGATTACGGTAGATAGCGGTACACTTAACGCGAAGGCAGCGAATAACGGTCTGGCCTCTGATGGTTCGGTCGTCATCAATGGAGGAACCGTCAACGTGGTGGCCGATAATGACGGGATCAAATCCGAGCCGGATGAGGATGATACCGATTCTGCCGGTACGGTGACGATCAACGGAGGGACGGTTTCCCTGGATGTGACGGGGGACGGAATCCAGTCCACAGGAGATCTCAGTATTAACGGCGGCAGTGTTACGGTCGAAGCGGACGATGACGCGGTCAACTCCGATTCCAATGTGACGGTCAAAGCGGGGACACTGAGCATCAAAGCCGGAGATGATGCGATTCATGCGGATGCTGTACTCACGATCGGCACCGCAGGCTCGGAAACGGGTCCGGAGATCACCGTGTCAGGCTGTGAAGAAGGCCTGGAAGGCGCGGAAATCTATCTGAATTCCGGCAGCGGTTTGGTCACTGCCAGTGACGATGGCGTCAATGCCGCGAACAAAGACCTCTCCAGCTATAACTTCCTGCTGGACATCGAAGGTGGCAGCTGGACGATTAACGCCAACGGAGACGGGCTGGATTCCAATAAGGATATTGTTGTCAATGGCGGTACGACACTGGTGTTCGGTTCAGTCAATGGCGGAAACGGCGCGATGGATTATGTAGGTAGCTGTACTGTAAACAGCGGTAGTCTGCTCTGTGTCGGTATGAGCGGCATGGCGATGGGACCGAGTACCGGTACATATGTCATGTTCGGCGGCAGCGGAATGGGCATGGGCGGTGGCCAGATTGGCATGATGCCGTCCGGGAATCAGGAACAGAACGGCCAGACTGCAGGAACAGATATGCAGAACACCGGAATGACGGAACAGAATTCCGGCAGCATACAGCCTCCACAGAGACCGGGTCAGACCGGCAGTAATTCTCAGATGCCAATGATGCCGGACTCCGGGAACAGTGGTACACAGATGCCAGCCATGCCGGGCAATATGAATGGCCAGACACAGATGCAGAATTCCGGGAGCAGTATTTCGGTCAGCGCGGGCAGCTCCATTGTTATCAAAGACGCGTCCGGAAATACGGTAATGGAGACAACTGCGCTGAAAAACGCCAATAACGTGATGTTCGCTTCAGATTCTCTGACCAGTGGATCGACTTATACATTGTATATTGATGGGACAGAAGTGGCCACAGCGACAGCGTCGGAAGGCAACGGTATGAACGGTGGGATGATGCCTGGCCAGACCGGTGGAAATGGTGGACAGCCGCAGGCACCAGACCAGACCGGTGGAAACAGCGGACAGCCGCAGGCACCGGACCAGACTGGCGGAAACAGCGGACAGACACAGG
>CAMNJG010000171.1 GCA_946541285.1 uncultured Clostridia bacterium | reverse complement strand
TTGGGGACCCTTTTCAAAACGTTATGCGTTTTGAAAAGGCTGTCCCCAAAACTGTAACACTGGTATCAGCAGCGTTTTCTCATACGACTCCGGCCAAACACCGAACTGAAACCTCACAGCGGGGCCGCCGGCCTTTTACACATACTGGCGGAGGATCTCATTCATATAATCCTCCCAGTCCTCATCCGACTCAAAGCCCTCCGCGTACTGTCTCATATGTTCAAACTGCTGTGGAGACACCTGGGTCTTCATCTGCAGGTAATTGTCCACCAGCCCATGTCTGCGGAAATTCTGATAGATCCTCTGCTCTGTTACCGGCAGACTCAGTACCTCGTCCGCCTGCGCCAGCATCGCTTCTTTATCCGTCCCGATCCTGCCGCTGAGTGTGCCGATCAGATTGACGATATGATCACTGACAATCCTGGTCTCCGATGCGTCGATCCCCGCGATCAGGCGGCGGATTTCCCCAAGTTTTTCAATATCTGTACACTCTTCAAATTCTCCGCGCCTTTTCATCTCGTACATTTCTGACTCAAGCTTGAGGATAAACGTCCGGAGCCGGACAAAATCAGGCTGGATCTGATTGACGACATAAGCCGTCTCATCCGCGTTTTCCTGACTGTACCGGCGCCCGCCGATCCCCGGCATGAAATAGACAGACAGCTCAATCCCGGCTTCGACGGTCTTACGGCCTGCTTCGATCTGCTGCTCCTGCGTCAGCCCTTTATTGATCATGGCCAGGACCTGATCCGAGCCGCTTTCAAAGCCGGTATGCACACGATTCAGACCGCTTTCCCGCAGCAGCTTCAGCTGTCCGACGCTATAACGCGCCAGCGTGGATGCTCTTCCATAGGTCGTCACTCTTTCCACTGTCGGGAACTTTTCCCGGAGATAAAACAGGACATCCGCCAGTTTCTCCGGTTTCAGGGCGATGGAATTGCCATCCTGAAGGAACACATTGCGCGCCCCGTGGCCCACCCAGTTATAGATGATATAAAAGCACTGCCGCTCACGGGCATTCATTTCTTCCAGATGAGGGATCAGTTTTTCCCGGTCCACTCTGCCGTCAGAATCCGCGCAGCTGTAGATCAGGTCCCGGAAATACGCCATGTTGTCGATATTGCGGCGGATATGCTCCGGCTGGAGCATCCGGAACCCCTGCCCCCGGTACACGACACAGAAACGGCATTTGTTCCAGGTGCATCCCTGTGTCACCTGAAGCAACAGGCTGTTTGCTTCACTTGGAGGCCGGATCGGGCCTGTGTCAAAGGATCTGTCAGTCATGGCTTTCACCTCCCGGATGAAATCACCGCTTACCGGACGGTTTTTGTCTGGAAATCTTCTTCTTTGATGATCGATTCCCTCAGTTTCGCGATATGATCGATGGAATACCGCTTCGCATCCTCTTCCTTCCGCTCCGTCATACTGTTCAGGATCAGACGGTGCTCGTTAATGACCTCTGCCGCCCGTTTCCCTGATTTAAAGTAAATATACCGGAAGCGGAGCACCTGCTCCTGGAGATTTTTCAGGACGGTGATCAGATACTTGTTGTGGCTTCCCTCCGCGATCAGATTATGGAAATGTGTGTCCAGCTTGATCAGCTTCTCCCGTTCTCCCTTCTGGAAAGCCTCTTCATACTGCCGGTTCACATCTGTCAGTTCACGGATTTCGTCCTCCGTCATGTTCTGGGTTGCCAGAAAGGTCGCGATTCCTTCGAGAGGTTCCCTGACAAACAGCATATCCTCCATATCGGTCGCTGAAATATCGGATACATAAGCACCCCTTCTCGGCTCAATTGTCACGAGATTGTCTTTTTCCAGCTGGCGGATCGCTTCCCTGACCGGTGTGCGGCTGACCCCCATCCCTTCCGCGAGATCAATCTCCATCATCCGCGTTCCCGGTTTGATCTGTCCGGTCATAATCAGCATGCGCAGTTCTTCGTACACCAGTTCTCTCAGTGGCTTGTGCTTTTGCATATTGATACTTAACAACTCCGTAAACCTCACTCTTTAATATTATTCCCGCGGCAATCCACCGATTTATCCTGTACGGACAGGCTTTCGCGGGTTCTCTGCTGTTCCTCTGTCTTTTATGGTTCTATTATACCTGAGTTGTATTGTGTATACAAGAAACAACTTGCATTCTGACCCAGTTTTCTCCTGATAAGAAAAAGGCAGGACGTTCCGGACCGGACGGCTGCCCTGTCCACAAAACGCTCTGCCTTTTTCAGAAAACCGGTCCGAAAACCGGATCAGCTGACTGAGGAAGAAAGTTTACTCATTTTCAACGATGATCATTCTATAAATTTATGCCGATTCCGGCCCCTGTCAGGCCGGTTTTCTTTTTTTCCGGTCGCTCTGTTTGCTGTTCGGAATATTCACAATATAATCAACGCAGTCCTCACATACACAGTGCCCGTGAAAAATCCTTCCGGTTTCTACGGGCCTGCCTCCGCAGATCACACACGAATCTTCGAGCAGATAAGCCTTTTTCCGGCCCTTCCGGTGTGTCTGCTTTTCTTCTTTTTCCTGTTCTTCATCTACCATAAATACCAAGCCTCAATCAACAACCTTCTTCCCCGGTTTTCCAGATCCATACTACCGTCACGCATTTTTGAATGCAATAACATTTTCCTGATTTTGTAAGAAACTGCGCATTCCCTGCGTTTTTCTGCAAAAAACCATCCAAAAAAACCGGGAGAAAAAGTGTACATCGTGTCTGTTCATTAAGCCCCCGTCGAACCTGATGATGACAGATCTCCTCTTGCCGCGAGGCGGTTGTATACATGCTTTCCCAGCGGGCACTGGTAAAAATGAGAAGGCGGCATCAGGTTTTCCTCCGGTACCCTTCCGTGGAAATCACTTCCGGAAGACCACAGGATACGCCAGTTATCCGCGATCTGGCTCAGGCGGTACTGTTTCCCATTTGTATACCTTCCATAATACACTTCCATGGCCGCGTCTTTTCCGGCGGCTTCCGTAAACATCTGGATCAGCCGCATGTTATCCCGCTCACTGAAGCGGTACTTGAACAGGTGTGCCAGGACCGGGATTCCCCCGGCCGCGCGAATCGCCGCGACCCCGTCTTTAAGAGGGATATAATCCGCGTATTTCAGCGGATCCGCGTAAGCCCGCTTCTCCCCGTGCGCGCCGATGTAACGTTCAAAGGCTTCATCCAGATTTTTCACAAACCCATGCTTCACCATATAATCCGCCAGCTGCAGCCGCTGCATGCGCTGATGCCGCGGGTAGGCTTTTTTCATGCCGTCATACAGTGGCATGTCCAGCCCGCAGCGCCGGAGTTTTGTACACATTTCATTGATATACCCTTCGTGATCCCTCTGATTGCGCGCGACAACATCACGCATGAGTTCGTTCCGGAAACCAAGCGCGACAACATGCACTTCCGTTGACCGGCCATCGATCCCCGTATATTTTGTTGACAGCTCCATCCCGTTGACCAGGTGAATGGACTGGCCGTACTTCCGGCGGAGTGCCGGCAGATCTTCATTGATATAATTGTGGTCCGTCAGCGCGATCGCCTGCAGACCGGAACGGATCGCTTTTTCGATCACCTCTTCCGGTGAAAGCATCCCGTCCGTACAGGTCGTATGTATATGAAAATCAACCATGATCTTTTTCCTGTCTGT
>CAMNJG010000170.1 GCA_946541285.1 uncultured Clostridia bacterium | reverse complement strand
TTGACTTTTTACAGGTCTCTGGAAAGGTGATTTTTTGATTAAATCAGTGTTTCCTAAGTTTATGACATGGCTCATGAACTGTAACAGAACCAGAAAACCGGCATCCGTGTGATGCCGGTTTTTGTATGAATACACCCCCGCGTCTGACGCGGGGGTGTCCTGTTCGCGAATATCGCGATGTGTTGTGTATTTGTACGATAGCAGGATGATCGGGTATTTTACCCCATGTACATCACATTTTCGTTGTCGCTGGCATGGAGGATGTCCGGCGCGCTTTCAGGATGGACAATCAGGATGATGTCCGCGCTGGCGTTTCCGGTAACATTGTAGACGGCTGCCATATCGCCCGGCCGGATATCGGAAGCCGGGACAGCGGAGGCAGCCGGCGCTCCGTTTTTCAGACTGATTTCATAGCAGACAACCGTGTGGTTGTACAGGATCGTGCCACCTTCGAGAGGTGAGACTCGATAGCTTACGGACTGGTCACCGGCAGCTGTCACACGGCAGAATTCTGTCAGATTCCGGTCGGAAGAAGCCGGGGTCAGAAGGCCGGAGGCGGTATCCGCGCTCCAGGCGCCGGTCACTTTTTCTGCGGAAACTGCCCGGCCATTATCCATCAGGATCCGTATCAGACCGAAAGCGGGATTGTAGCCGTTCAGCAGGCCAGGTGCCCTGTCGGACGCAGGCAGATCATAGGTGGTCGGTCCCATGAGCAGACGCCCCCATCCGCGGGCAGCGTTCGGGGATTCTGACAGGAGGCCGTAGCACTGGCAGGCCATGTCCGGATCCGCCAGCAGATCCGGTGTCGGCCCGTCAGATGCTTTCTCGTTATATTCCGAACCGCTGGCGATCAGTGCCGCGGTATTTCCTCTGCTGGCAGGAGCGTTTCCTTCTTCCGGCAGATTTACCTGGTACAGATCGTTCAGCATACCGTCCGCGGAAGCAGCGCGGATATATCCTTCCGGCCAGGAAAGACTGCCGTCATCCAGACCGCGGGCACGGATCATCAGCGTGATGATTTCGTTATAGGTAACCTGGCTGTCCGGACGGAAGGTCCCGTCGGGATAACCGTTGATGATACCGGCTCCCGCGCAGTAGGTGATAAAGGACGCTGCCCACATGCCGGAGGCAACATCGCGGAAATGCCAGGGACTGGCCAGGGCCAGGTCACTGTGGCCATATGCCCTGTAAACCATCGTAACGGCTTCCGCGCGGCTCAGTGTCTGGTAAGGACGGAATGAACCGTCCGGATAGCCGGTGATGATCTCTGCGGATTCCAGCTGTGTGACCGGATCGTAGAACGGGGTACCGCTGATGTCGTTAAGCCGGGTATCCTGCGCGCCGGCGGCAGGATAGCAGAGCAGGATGACCAGCAGGACACTGATGAGGAAAAAGATCAATTTTCTGGAAAGGTTTTTTGTCTGCTTCATGATAGTACTCTTTTATGGTTCTTCCGTAATGCGTCATAAAAGACTGCGGACAATAACGTAGATAACAGATTTTCACTTAAAGAAACGCTGTTGATAAGCTGCTTATAAGAGTATCACAGTTTTGGGGACAGCCTGTTCAAAACGCATAACGTTTTGAACAGGGTCACCAAAACAAAATGAATAATCAGAAACGGTATGATTTATTAAACTACAGTTCCTTACCCGATGAACAGCGTCTGATTATTGAATAATAACTCTGATGAACTCTGTGTTTCTGTGACATTGCCGTTCACGCATTACTTTGTTTCATTGATTGTGTATAATGCTATCACAGAAATCGACGCTTCACAAATATGACTGGTAAGAAAAATACAGCATTAAGAAAAAATAATACGAATAGTTGTATTGATGATTATTTGCGGGACATATATAATATATAAACAGAAGTAAAATGACGCAACAGAAAACAGTTCTGGAAATGTGAAGGAACAGGAGGTGGACAGGATGGCTTTTGTCCTGACAGAAAAGAAAGATCATGTCGCGGTAATGACACTGAATCGTCCGGAAGCGCTGAATGCCCTGAATACGCAGGTACTGGCGGATATGAACGCGGCGTTTGACGAACTGCAGGCGGATGAAGAGGTCAGAGTAATCGTGATCACAGGAGCCGGACGGGCATTCGCGGCCGGTGCGGACATTGGAGAGATGGCAGAACTGAACATGCTGGAAGGCAGAGCGTTCGGGAATGTCGGACAGAACCTGTACCGTAAGATTGAGCTGTCGGAGAAGCCTGTGATTGCCGCGGTCAATGGATACGCGCTGGGCGGCGGGCTCGAGCTCGCCATGTGCTGTGATATCCGGATCGCCGCGGATAACGCGGTATTTGGCCAGCCGGAGACCGGTCTGGGGATCACTCCTGGATTTTCCGGGACGCAGAGACTGGCGGCGATTGTCGGACAGAGTAAAGCAGCCGAGATGATTCTGACCGCGGTAAATATCAAAGCAGAGGAAGCGTTGCGGATCGGCCTGGTCAGTAAACTGACCACTCCGGAAGAACTGGTACCGGAAGCGGAAGCCATGGCGGCAAAAATCGCCTCCAACGCGCCGCTGGCAGTCAGGTGGGCCAACGCGGCGATCAAGCGCGGCGCCCAGGTGGACATTGCGTCAGGAATCGCGATCGAAGCAGATCTTTTCGGGATGTGTTTCGGTACAGAGGATCAGAAAGAAGGCATGGCTGCGTTCCTCGAAAAAAGGAAGGCGGAGTTTAAAGGGAAATAGTCTGTATCGTTCAATTTGGCATCTGCCGGAAAGACGGCAGAGAAGGAGGACACAATGGAATTCAAGAAAATCGGTATTATCGGCGCGTCGACGATGGGCGCGGGACTGGTACAGCATATCGCGAACTGCGGATATGAAGTGGTATTCAGAGCGAGAAAACAGTCTTCAGTTGATGGAGCATTAAAACATATTGAAGGCCAGTATGATTTTATGATTTCCAGAGGCTGGCTGGAAGAAGGAAAGAAAGCGGAAAACATGGCCCGGATCCAGGGCTCGACCGATCTGGAGATTATGGCGGAAGCGGATATCGTCATTGAAGCTGCTTCCGAAAATATGGAAACCAAGAAGGAACTTTTCGCGGAACTGGATAAGATCTGCAAACCGGGAATCGTCCTTGCCACCAATACCTCCTCCCTGTCCATCACAGAAATCGCGTCCGTAACAGAGAGACAGGAACGCGTTGTCGGGATGCACTTCTTTAATCCTGCTCCGGTCATGAAGCTGGTAGAAGTTGTCCCGGGATACAATACTTCTGATGAGACTGTGGAAATCGTGAAAAAACTTTCCGAAGCTCTGCAGAAGACACCGATCGTGATCAATGAAGCGCCGGGATTTGTGGTCAACAGAATGCTGATCCCGATGATCAATGAGTGTGTCGGCGTCCTGGCGGAACACATCGCGTCAGCAGAAGATATTGACAGAGCCATGCAGCTTGGCGCCAACCATCCGATGGGTCCTCTGGCACTGGCGGATCTGGTCGGCCTCGATGTATGCCTGTCCATTATGGAAGTCCTGCACAAGGAACTGGGTGACGATAAATACAGACCGCATCCACTGCTCCGCAAGATGGTCAGGGCCGGAAAACTGGGACAGAAAACAGGCGAAGGCTTCTACAAGTATAATTCCAAATAAACTGGGTTCTTCCGTATTTATTAGTGATAGAACGCGAGTCGTACATTCTGTCCTGTCAT
>CAMNJG010000169.1 GCA_946541285.1 uncultured Clostridia bacterium | reverse complement strand
ATTTTCCATAACGAAGCCGTAAAAAACGGGCAGAGAGTCCTGCGACTCTCTGCCCTCTTTTTTATAGAAACGTTGATTTATTTCCGCTATTCCATATCCTTCAGCAGCCCGTGCTTTTCATAGGTCGTCACACGGGACAGCCTGTTTTCCTCGTCTACAAAGACCACATTCGGACGATGGCTCTTTGCTTCCTCCGGTGTCAGCTGACAGTAGCACATGATGATGATCTTGTCACCCACGCACGCGCAGCGGGCCGCCGCGCCATTCAGGCAGATCATGCCGGATCCCCTCTCGCCCGCGATCACATACGTCGCGAAACGGCTGCCATTGTCGACATCAACAATCTCGACCTTTTCATATTCCAGAATCCCGGCGCTGTCCATCAGATCCTCATCGATTGTAATGGAACCCACGTAGTTCAGCTCCGCCTGCACCACGGTCGCGCGGTGGATTTTTCCTTTCAGCATATTGATAACCATGTTGACCAGTCCTCCATCACCAACAGCGCGTCAGGCTCCTGCCTGACCTGCTTCACCGGATTCTGCAATAAAATTATCGATCAGGCGCGTTTTGCCGATGTACACAGCCATCGCCACCAGTACGCTGCCTTCCATCCTGCTGACCGGTTCCAGGGTATCCAGATTCACGGCCTCGACATAATCGATGACGGCCATCGGTTCTGTCCCGATCTTTTCTTTCATCGCTTCGACAATCGCGCCGGCATCCTTTTCGCCATCCTCCGCCATCTGACGGCCCAGTGCCACCGCACCGGAAAGGATCAGTGCCGCCTGACGTTCCTCCGGGCTGAGGTAAGTATTGCGGGAGGATTTCGCGAGTCCGTCCGGTTCACGGACGATCGGGCAGCCTACTACTTCAATATCATAGGACATGTCGCGGACCATTTTCCGGATGATGGACAGCTGCTGGGCGTCCTTCTGTCCGAAAAACGCCCTGTCCGGCGTAACAATATTAAACAGCTTGGAAACCACAGTGCAGACACCCCGGAAATGAATCGGGCGGGTCTTTCCGCAGAGCTGCTTCGGCATGTCATTGAGGATCTCTACATACGTCGCGGCGTCCGGCGCGTACATTTCTGAAACGGCCGGGTGGAAAACCATACTGCAGCCATGCTCCTCCAGAAGTTTGCAGTCATGTTCAAAATCCCGCGGATAGGTTGCCAGATCTTCATTCGGCCCGAACTGTGTCGGATTGACAAAATCCGATGCCACCACCCTGTCACACATGGACACTGCCCGGTCCACCAGACTGGCGTGTCCTTCGTGCAGGAATCCCATCGTCGGCACCAGCCCGACCGTCAGTCCCTGCTGTTTCCATTCCTTTACCTGTTTGCGTACTTCACTGATTGTCTCTGCAATGATCATGTTTCTACCCTGATTCTCCATTCTCTTCTCATCCGGGGATTCCCCGGCCTGACGCGCCGGACCTCTCCCCCGCCGTACCAGCCCCGGTGCCAGGCACACTTCAGGCTGTCGGCCATCACTATATATTCAGGAACTGCGCGAAAAGTACATACGCCGTTCCTTTCTTCCACATCGTGAACTTCTCCGCAGACGGACGCGGCATCAGTATTCGCTGTCCAGCTGCGCCAGGAATTCATCCGAACTGTCACTCTTTGCGAAAGACTGCTCCGGCGCCGGGAACGTACCTGCCTTGACTTCCTGGTCATAAGCTTTAAACGCGTCAATCATCTGATCCCCGACCTGCGCGAACTGCTTCACAAACTTCGGGACGAAGTCTTTGAACATCCCCAGCAGATCCTGGCAGACCAGTACCTGCGCGTCACAGCCGCTGCCGGCACCGATGCCGATCGTGATGATATCCAGTTTTTTCGTAATCAGCGCAGCCAGTTTCGGCGGCACACACTCCAGTGTCACCGCGAAGGCGCCGGCTTCCTGTACCGCGAGGGCGTCCTCCAGGACCCTGCGGGCATTCGCTTCCCCCTTGCCCTGCACCTTGAAGCCTCCGAACGCATTGGTTGACTGCGGCGTCATCCCGACATGGCCGACTACCGGAATCCCCGCGTCCGTAATGGCGCGGATCGCCGGTGCCACCGTTTTGCCGCCCTCCAGCTTGATCGCGGCACAGCCCGTTTCCTTCATGATCCGGCCGGCGTTTTCCAGTGCCTGGGCCGGGGAAATCTGATAGCTCATAAACGGCATATCGACAACAACCATTGTATTTTCACATCCGCGGACCACGCTGCGGCCGTAGATAATCATTTCCTCTACGGTAACAGGCAGTGTGTCCTTGTACCCCTGCATCGTCATGCCGAGGCTGTCCCCGACCAGGGCCATGTTGATCCCTGCCGCGTCAAGCAGACGCGCGGTCGAGTAATCATAACAGGTGATCTGTGAGATCTTTTCTCCGTTCTCTTTCATAGCTTTTAATGTGGCAACTGTGTTCTTGCTCATCACTCAGGCTCCTTTCCGAGAATGACATTCATGTCCGAGTAATCTGTTAACGGATGTTTCTGCTGCGCGACCTCCACCAGTCTGGTGGAAACCGCCCGGTACAGCTCCTTTTCCTCCGGGCGCGAAAACGACGCCAGATGCTTTTTCACGGTCAGCGTATCATTGCGCTCCACAGGGCCGGTCAGCGCCTGTACCGGTCCGTCCGCGAGGATATGCTCCATATTGCTGCGCATGAGCGGCGCGATCGCCTTCAGCGCGAGCTCCGGGGCAAATCCGCAGCCCTCCAGAAGTTCCAGGCTTTCCTGCACCAGGGCGCAGACCAGGTTGCTGGCGATGGCACACGCCGCGTGGTACTGTACTTTATGGTCTGATGAAACGATCTGGACCGACGGGCCGAGAGCTTCCAGCCGCTCCTTCCATCCGGAAAGATGCCGGCTGTCGCCTTCGATACAAAAAAAAGCATCCTTCAGTTCCCTGTATGATGTATATCTATCACTTACCGGGAAAAGCGGATGAATCGAGTAACCGGACGCGCCTGTCGCCGCGATGCCGGGGAACGCTTCTTCCGCCGTCATGGCACCGCTGCAGTGACAGATCTGCCTGCCGTTCAGATCGTATTGTTTCAATTCCTCAAATACCTCTGTAATCGCACCATCCGGAACAGTGAGAAAAATCGCGTCACAGTCCGCGGCCAGTCTGCCGGGATCGTCATAGCTGTGGCTGTCGGTGAATTGCGCTGCCGCTTGTGCTGATTCTGCGTGCCGGCTGCAGTAGCCGATCACATGAATGCCGCCCTCTGAAAAGAATTTTCCGAGGGAAAAGCCGACTTTGCCTGCTCCAATAAAACCAATCTTCATCGTATCACACTCCTTTATCATGAAAGCTTTCATGAAAGCATCGGTCTCATAAAAGTTTCCGGGGCGTGACGCGGTGCCGCTGTTCCATCTGTATGGTGCCAGTCCAGAGTCTGTCCGGTACAGTTTCCGATGACGGGAATACCATCCGCGCTCTTTATTTTTACCGTTACGATAGTAGCACCCCTGTTTCAAAAAGTAAAGTGCCAGCGCGAAATCCGGGGATACTTTTTGACCAACCTTCCAGAAAAGAAAGTGATTTTCCTGCCTGCCGCCATAACGCGGATTTTGTGTTACAATACTCTCTGGAAAATGTCCTCCGAGGGCGCGCGGGACAACAGACCATACCTGCAGCTGCTGCGGCACTTTTACTTCCGGATGCTTTTGCAGCGCTGGATTTACAGTATTAT
>CAMNJG010000168.1 GCA_946541285.1 uncultured Clostridia bacterium | reverse complement strand
ATTGTTCAAGGCAGCGTTTTCTTCGAAATTTGCATAAAACGGCATTTATTAAACAAGGCCTAATGAGCACGCATTAAACCACTCTCTTACACAGCAAAGCGGAGTGAACGAGCCTGTCAGACTCATTCACTCCGCTTTTTTCTTTTATCGCTTTTTTGTCCCGGCCATTCGGAGAAATACTTTTTTCAGCATCTCCCGGACACGCCGCAGACCTGTCGCTTTCTTTTTCAGTGTCACAGGATTGATCCCCTGCCCGGACAGGACTTTACCGGCAATCTGGCTGTCACTGGTAATCCCCCTGACATAAGCGTACAGATTCAGAATGATCTCCGGACGATTGACTGTCCATACTTCCACCGGAATCCCCGCGTCAGCGAACAATCCGCAGATCTCCTTCGTCAGGGTCGTATGCTTCACATCATAAAAAACACTGTCTTCCGTTGTTTTCAGTCTCCTGCACACCTCCAGGTCCCTGGCGGACGCTCTGGAACTGAGAAACCCCAGCCGCGCGGAAGGCTGGCAGTCCCGGACAATTCCCAGATATTCCGGAGAAAAGGAAATATACGCAGCCCTGTCCTGAAGGCCATACTCTTTCACCATCTCGACAATGGAACGGATCTGCTCCCTGGTATAATCCCCATTGGGTTTCAGCTCGATATACGGATACAGGCCCAGCGTCCGGCACAAAGACAGGAACTCCGTCAGCGCCGGTATTTTCGTGCCTCTGTATTCCGGGGATTTCCACAGGCCGAAATCGTATCTGCGGACCTGCTGAAAAGTCATTTCCGACAGTTTTCCTTTTCCGTCAGAAGTCCGGTCGATCGTCGCGTCATGCAGCAGTACCGGTACTCCGTCTGAAGTAAAGGACACATCCGCTTCCACGTACCGGAAACCCATTTTTTTCGACAACCGGTATGCCGGCAGGGTATTTTCAGGCGCGAGCACGGAATACCCTCTGTGGTTCACACTGCGGATCGCAGACATGTCATCATCCGCGTTCCCGTCCGCGTCTTCAGTCTGTACCGTCTCATCGACCATCCGCTGAATCCGGTGAAGAAGGCGGACATCACAGCTTTCCCCGGACAAAGGATCCCTCTCCGGAATAAAGGCATTTCCACTGACAGGGTTTCCGGTCAGAAAGCGGTACCAGACCGCTCCCAGCAGATACCGCCCATACAGATAATCCATGTGCCGTCCGTCACGGCACAGCGATCTTCCGCCTTTTTCAAAAAGAAACGGAGGCGTCTGTCTCACCTGCTGAATCACTTCTCCACCGGGAATCAACCGGATCCCCAGCCGGTCCGCCGCGTCACGATACGCGTCTGACAGCTTCCGGAACATTTCTGACTGATCATACTGATAAACAGCGAACGCGTGATCCTGATAATCCTTTTCATAAGCCCAGGTCTGATGCAGCAGGAATTCCGCGGACGGCGCGTATTGCCTGACACCGGCAGCGATCTCCTCAAGATACGGGAAATAGGATTCTGCCCGTCCGCTTTCCGCGCTGGACTGCTGTGTCACGACGTAATCCCACTGATCCGACAGAAGCGCCTGCCGGATGGAAATCTTTTTCTGCGTCACATCCCCGTTTTCTTCATAAAGATATACCGGACGGTCATCCCGGAGATTGTCCCGGTGCCGTTGCAGGCTGCATCCCGGAATATACAGGTTGACTGCTTTGATCGCAACTCCGTCCGCGTTACCGATCCTGTTCAGATAATATAACGCGTCCCGTGAAAAGCTGTTTCCGATAGCTAATATCTTCATCATATCATTCTGACTGTACATGCATTTACCTTACGCGGCTGCCATCGCCCGATAGAGGAAAGTGACAATCTGTCCTCTTGTACAGTTCGCGCCCGGGCTGAAGGTTGTCTCTGAAGTGCCATTGGTCACGCCATCGGCGACAGCCCACAGGACGGCACCATAAAAATAATCCTGTTCCGTAACATCCGAAAAAGCCACGGTTCCGCCCAGTCCCGGTTCCTCTCTGAAGCGATACAGGAAGGTCACGATCTGCCCCCGGTTGCAGGTCTGATCTGATCCGAAAAGCTCTGGGGAGATTCCGTTGGTAATCCCCTTTTCCACAGCCCACAGCACCGCTTTATAGTAATAATCCGATTCCGTGACATCCTGGAACGGACTGACCGATGCCGCCGGTTCCGGCTGGCCCGCCGCTCTCCAGAGGAAGGTCACCGCCTGCGCTCTCGTACAGTTTTCGTAAGGCCCGAACTCCGTATCGGAAATCCCGGCGGTAATACTCTGATCGACCGCCCATTTCACCGGATACGCGAAATATTCCGTATCGGCCACATCATCAAACTGCTTCAGAGTATAGTAATAAACGGTTGTATACTCATTACCTTCCGAACGGTAACTCTCCCTGTCGATCCTGTCATTCGGCCGGTACTGATAGGTACTCACGACCGGAGGAAATCCCGGATCACTTTCCATCGTCTGCTCGGAACGGATCATCCGGCCATGCTCATCATATGTACAGGTCGTGCGGTAAAGCTCACCTTCGTCGAAATCCACCGAAGAGATCAGGCCGCCATCTTTATTATACTCATAGCTCTCTGTATAGGAGAATTCCTCGTGATCACTGCTGTCGTAAACAGTCGTTGTCACGGCCCAGGACAGCTCACCGAACTCCTGATAGGTCCGGATCTTTTTCCAGACAGTCGTTTCACTGTCCGGATTCTCCTGCTCCGTTTCCGTGGAAGTGATCTCTCTTCCGGAATCGTCGTACTCTGACACTCTCGTATACACATGTCCTTCCGCGCTCTGATAGACATTCCCGATCTCATTGCCGCGCTGGTCATAAGTATAGTCATCGGACCAGCTCAGCTCCCCGTCCGCTGTCCAGCATTTGATACTGGTCATCTGCTGCTCTTCATCATATTCGTAAGTATACTTTGTCCTCGTCCCGTCGTGCCATACCTCCTCTTCTTCGATCAGATTTCCATCCGCGTTATAGGTAGAATAAACCTGCCTGGAATCTTCCGGATTGTCTTTACTGATATTTTCTGCGTAAACCAGTAATTCATCCTGATTGTAATACCCGGCATACACAATATTGCCGTTCTGGTCTGTTTCGATTTCTTTTACAAGACGGACATCATCAAATTCCAGCGTCCCGGAAGCCGCAAAAACTCCCATGGGCATCATCGCTGCCATCATGACGATCACTGTCACGATCGCTGTCCATTTCATTTTCATAAGTGCCTCCTTTTCCTGTGTTTTTTATCCCCGCAGATCTCTGTAGATGAGGGCGATAAACGTCAGTGTCTCTGTCTCTGAAGTATTTTCCAGGGAGTGGCACTGTCCCGGCAGGATCGTGCAGATGTCTCCCGGGCCGACCTCATTCCTCGATCCGTCATCATCAATAAAGATACCGTTTCCTTCCTGGATGTAATAGGGTTCGGTTTCGCCTTCGTGCCGGTGCCACCCTACCGTAGCGCCCGGATCCAGGACGATTTTCGCGTACATTCTGCCGCAGTTGTACAGTTCCTCTTCCGGAACGATGGTATGCACGAAAGCGCCGCCTTTTCCTCCCTGAAGGTGTTCTTTCCTTGTGACTTCTGCTTTCCGGATCATCACGTTCCTCTCCTTTCTTTTTCAAATGCCAGACAGACCGCAAAGGTTCTTCCTCGTTTAACAGTACATCATCTGTACTGTTTTTTCAATGCGAACCTGA
>CAMNJG010000167.1 GCA_946541285.1 uncultured Clostridia bacterium | reverse complement strand
TACTGGAAATGGCACCGCTGGCTGAAAGATCACGGTGCTGCCCTGATGAAACGGATGACCGGATAATCTGCCAGTCGAGGTCGAGGAGTGTGAGTATTTTTATGGATATCGTGCGGATTATTTTTCCCATACTGGTGGGAGCAGTCATCGGATACTTTACAAATTACATTGCGATCAGGATGCTGTTCCACCCATATAAAGCAGTCAGGATCGGGAAGTGGAAACTGCCGTTTACCCCGGGGATTATCCCGAAAAACCAGTCCCGGGTCGCGAACGCGGTCGGCACGGCTGTCAGCGAACAGCTCCTGACAAAGGAAGTCATCACGGACAGCATCCGGAAGAGCGGTTCCGGAAAACAGCTGATCACACAGCTGTCCACCGCTGTCTGTGAAAGCGAAAAAACGCTTTCGGAATTCCTTCCCGACGGCCAGGCCAGAGAAGAAGTACTGGATGCCCTGAGTGATTTTCTTTCGCGTTCGATCATGGAAAAAATCTCCACGATGGATATGACCACCATGGTCGCGCAGATCGGAAAGGAATCCATGGAATCCCTGATCAGCAACCGGCCTTTCATCGCGATGTTCCTGAACGAAAACACACAGTATATGATTTATGAAAAACTGGGAGAAACGGCAAAGGATTATCTGGACCGCAACGGAGAGGAAGCCATCCGGAAGTTCGTTTCCGAGTATCTCAGGGAAATGGGAGATCAGCCGTTACGGGAACTGATCGCGTCCGGAGGAAAGAAAGACCGAATACAGTCTCTCCTGGCTGAAATGATGGAACAGGCTGCGGTCCGTCACGGAGAATCGCTGCTGGACCAGATCAACGTAAAAGAAATCACCCGGCAGCGGATTGAGGAAATGCAGGTCGATGAAGTGGAAAAACTGGTCCTGTCCGTCATGAAGCACGAGCTGCAGGCCGTCATCAACCTGGGAGCCCTGATCGGCGCCGTCATCGGGACGATTAACATCCTGTTTTAAACCATCGTCATGAAGCATCATTCTCTATATCAGGAGGTTGAAAAAATCAAAGAAGACCTCCATTATTATAACTTTATCAAAAGCATCATAAAGCTGTTTTCCGTTCAGTTCCGCAGATCAGTGTCCGCGATTGATGATTACCGGATCCTGGATATCTGCGGGACAGGGGGCAACGGGATTGTTTACAGGGTCCTCTGTTTACGGGATCAGTGTCAGTATGCGCTGAAGATTCCCTATCTGTCCTACTATATAATTGACCGGTATGAGCTCTCCGCTGAACACATGTTTGACGATCCCTATCCGAAAATCGATGAAATCGCGGAGGATCTCGCTTCGCTTACCATGGCGGCAGAGGTGTCTCCACAGACTGTCCGGACGGCATTTTACCGCGTCAGCGAGGAACGATCCTATAAACGGGAATTCTTCTCAATGAAAGCAGTCGGCGGGCAGGAAAACATGGTATCGCTCTGTGACTACGGTACGTTTGATCTGATCTGCCGGCAGCAGGGGAAGCCGGAGGAAACCCGGCATCTCGCGTATTTTGTCGTCCCTTTATTTCAGGGAGTTTCTCTGCCGGAGTATATGGAGAAGCAGGCCGGAACGCATGGGAAATGGTTGCGGTCTTTTGAAATTCTGGGAAAGGTCCTGGACATTGTGGAGGCTTCGCACCGCTGCGGAGTGATCCACCGGGATCTGCATCCCGGAAATTTCATTTATGAGGAATCCACGGAGCGGCTGAGTCTGATTGATTTTGGTTCTTCCCTGGTCGAATGCGGGGAGATACTGGATACGCCGGGTGAGAAAAGGGGATCAAAGCGTTTTATTCCTCCGGAGCAGTTTGCCGATTCTGCCAGGGCTGACGAACGCTCAGATTATTTCTGCATCGGCGGATTGCTTTTTTACATGCTGACAGCGCAGTCTCCTTTCGAACGGACCCGACAGGCAGAAACCGTCCCGCGCTCACCGGAGGAGTTCATTTCACCCCCTGAAGAAATGCCGGAGATGCTCTATCGTGAAATCATCGCGTTTTTAAACCGTCTGATGAGTTTCCGGCGTGAGGACCGGTATCAGACTATGGAAGAAATCCGGAATGACTGGTACAGGATTACAACACAGCTAAGTTTCTTTTCTGATTCTGAATGATTATAGAAATAATTTTTTAAAAATCTGACATAATAGAAAACTATTCTCAGATGTGATAAAATTTAATGAAATTATTTTTTACAGCAGATTTCTTCCCGGGGTTTCTCAGGAGGCTTTCTGCGTTTTTTATTGTGTTTCAGAAAAGGAGAGAATATGGAAACAAGAGAACGTCTGGGCAGCCGGCTTGGCTTTATCATGCTTTCTGCCGGATGCGCGATCGGCTGCGGGAATGTCTGGAAATTCCCGTGGATGTGCGGACAGTATGGCGGAGGCGGCTTTATGCTGGTCTATCTGCTGTGCCTTCTGCTTCTGGGCCTGCCGGCACTGATCATGGAGTTTTCGATCGGCCGGGCGGCGCAGGTCAGTCCGGTGCATATGTATCAGAAACTGCAAAAACCGGGAAAGAAATGGGGGCTGTGGGGCTACATTTCCCTTTTCGGGAATGTAGCGCTGATGGCTTTTTACACGGTGGTCACCGGATGGATCATCTACTATTTTTATCAGTTCGCTGTCGGATCCAACGAAGATCTGGGATTTGAGCCGATGCTGTCCTCCCCCGGAGTCAATGTGACCTTCCTGCTGATTACCGTGGTGGCGGCTTTTGTGATTCTCAGTTTCCAGCTGCAGAGCGGCCTGGAGCGGGTCAGCAAGATCATGATGGTGGCACTGCTGGTGCTGATGGTGGTGCTGGCGGTCCACAGCCTGACCCTGCCGGGTGCCGGTGAAGGACTGTCGTTTTACCTGATCCCGGATTTCTCGAAGATTAACGGTTCTGTCGTCGTCGGCGCGATGAACCAGGCGTTCTTTACGCTGTCGGTAGGTATGGGCGGTATGGCGATTTTCGGAAGCTATATCGACAAGGAGCACTCGCTGATGGGTGAAGCGGTCAATGTCATCATCCTGGATACCTTTGTCGCGGTGATCGCGGGCCTGATCATGTTCCCGGCCTGCTTCTCCTATAACCTGGAAGTGACAGCCGGCCCAAGCCTGCTGTTTGATACGATGGCCAGTGTGTTTAACCATATGGCCGGCGGCCGCTGGTGGGGAACGCTTTTCTTCCTTTTCATGGTCTTCGCGGCGATGTCCACAGTACTGGGTGTCTGTGAAAATATCCTGGCGATGGTGCGGGAGCTGACGGGCTGGAACCGTCCAAAAGGCTGTATCGTCTGCGGGGTCGTGATTTTCCTGCTGGCCCTGACAACCGCGCTGGGATTCAGTGTCATCCACTTCCAGCCTTTCGCGGAAGGCAGTACCTGGCTGGATTTCTGGGATTTCATTGTCTCCAACAATGTCCTGCCGCTGGGCTCCCTGATTCTCGCGCTGTTCTGCTGCAACCGGTTTGGATGGGGCTGGGACAGCTTCATGGCGGAGGCCAATGCCGGGAAAGGCATGAAAGTCCGGAACTGGATGAAACCGCTGTTCCGGTATTTTGTACCAGCCGTCATTCTTTTCATCTATCTCTATGGAATGATCAATTTCAGCTGGAAATAATTAGTGTCTGCTCATTAAGTCCCCGTTGGACTTAATGATGCAGGCGGAATAATAGAAGCCTGCATTCTGCCGGGATTATCAGGAAATGAATCCCGGCAGGC
>CAMNJG010000166.1 GCA_946541285.1 uncultured Clostridia bacterium | reverse complement strand
AACGTTTCCAGAATCTTTTCCCATGACGCTTCTGATAATCCTCCCGGATCGCCTGCAGCGGCTCGCCGGAATCCATGACCGCGCACATCTCTTCCACAGACCCCGCCTGCCTCGCGCAGCTGACTGCTTTCGACATTACCGCATAATTCAGCCGCGTACCCTGGCTGTCATTTTCATAATTGACGGCCCTGCTGGCGCTGATCCCGAAGCGTCCCGCTTCCGCCACCGCGTCGATGTTCGCGCCCAGGAACAGAAACTCCCAGTGATACTTTTCTTTCTGACGCTCGATCATCCCGCGGACCTTCTCATACGAATACCTGCGGCTGGCATTTTCCATACCGTCGGTAATGATGATAAACATGGTCTTTTCCGGAACATCCTCTTTTCTCGCGTACTTATGAATATTGCGGATATGATGGATCGCCGATCCTACCGCGTCCAGCAGCGCGGTACATCCCCGTACAGAATACTGTTCTCCGGTCATCGGGGCGACTTCTTCGATCGGCCTCCGGTCACACAGCACTTCCGATTCATCATCAAACAGGACCACGGAGACATACGCTTCGCCTTCTTCTTTTTTCTGCTTCTCAATCATGCTGTTGAAGCCACCGATGGTATCGGCCTCGAGGCCGTGCATGGAGCCGCTTCTGTCCAGGATCATGACCAGTTCTGTTAATCCCTTTTTCATCTCATTCCTCCCGCTGATTCCAGCATTAATCCCTGCTTCATCAGGTCCTGGCCCACTCAGAACCATCCGGCAGATCACCGGCCTGATGCCGTAAACCGGACTCACCTGATGTTGGGTTTCCTGATTTTTTCTATGGTCAGATCATACAGGATTCCGAACAGGGAATGGTCGCCTGAAAAGCGACATCGGGAAGACAGAGGTTTCATGTTTCAGCACAGTAATGGCTGCTCATACTCAAACAGGAGGGCATTGACTTCAAGAATATTGTAAATCCCGTTTTCAATACAGTACTCGATGATCAGGTCAGAACGGCTGCCCGGGGAAAACGCCAGCTCAGCCCGCCCCAGAAGTTCGACGGTTTCACGGAGATCCAGCTCCAGCGCGATCGCGAGGGCGATCACCGTTTTTTTCCGCGGTTTGTAATCCGGTGTGCAGCGAATCTTGGAAAACAGCTTCCGGTCGATATTCGCCTTTTTGTAAACCTGAGGATCGGTCAGGTGACGCTCATCAATCAGCCGGAGCAGCATCTGCTGGAAATTCTCCCCCGGATTCCGGAGCGCTTCCTCCAGATCCTGTTCCGACGGCTTTCCGAACGGCAGGATCTCCTTCAGCCGGCTCAGCGTATCCAGCAGGATATTCGACTTCGGTTCCGTCCCGGTAGAACTCTGATCGGGCGGCCGCATCATCGATGGCGACACGGATGAATCGGCCCATTGCGGCAGTTCCTCAAAAAAAGACACCGCAGACGGAGGATCCTCAGAAGCAACAGCGTCCATGCTCCCGGAGACGGCATCTTCTGCAGATATCTGATCCTGCCAGATGTCCCCAGCCTCTGTATCCGGATAATCCGCAGTGTCCGGCAGGGTCGGAAAATCTTCACGGGGAGCGGAAAAACTGTCCCCGGCCATCCCCCATGATGAGGAGGAATCCCTCTGCCGTCCTTTCCGGTCAGACGAGCTACTCAAAGAAGCCGGTTTCCGCCTGCGGTTCCACTCATCCGGAAATCCCGCGTGCTCCTGCCGGTGCTTTTCTTCCACGTATTTTTCGTCAATATACTGATCAATCCTGTGGTGCAGCGAGGAGGAAATTTCAAACGCTTCCCGGTTAAAAACCACCAGGATCACGTCGATCTCGCGCTCCGTCTGTTCCAGAAAATCGGAGATGACCCCCAGTGCCGTCCTGAGCGCCTCCGCTTTCGGAAAACCGTACACCCCTGTGGAAATCAGCGGAAACGCGATACTTTCGCATCGGAGCTCTTCCGCCAGCCGCAGGGATTCCCGGTAACAGGACGCCAGTATTTCATACTCCCCATGCCGCCCGTCGATCCAGGCAGGCCCCACGGTATGGATGATATAACGGGCCGGCAGAGCAAAAGCGGGCGTCACCGCCGCTTCTCCTGCCGCCATAGAGCCGATCTGTTTCCTGGCTGCCAGAAGCTGTTCTGTCCCCGCGGCTTCATAGACTGCCCGGTCCGTCCCGTTTCCGTAAACCGGCTCCGGATTCGCGGTATTGACAATCGCGTCCGCGCGCACTCTCGTAAGATCATCACGAATGATTCTGAAAGACATTCTCTCCCCGCCTTTCGCTGTGCAGCAACCCGGAGATCCCGCCATGAACGGCTTTCCGGTGAAAAAGACCCAGCGTCTGAATATATGGAACGCTGAGTCTCTGCTGAAGTATTATACGTACAAAAAACACTGATTGATTCCGTCGTTTAGCAGTTATCCTGAAGGCTGCACAGGATCCGTTACGATGAGTCTTCTCACTCTGCCTTTTTCAGCGGAACAGGTGCGGTTCCGAAGCGTACAGATCGACCAGCCAGGATTCCGGCGCGTAGACAAGTGCCGTATCTTTACTGCAGCTCATGTTAAATGCCTGCTGCGGCTGGTGGATCAGCATATTACTCAGCAGATAACGTGTATCTTTCGCGTTTCTGTCAAGACGGATCGTGCGGTCCCGGCTCTTTAACAATGCACAAATAATATCTTTCTGCTCAGGGCTCAGGTTTGTAAACTGGTCACGTTTGAGTCCTTTAAACTTTTTCTGCGTCTGCTGAGAATAACAGATCATTTTCACCTGCCTCCGTTTCTGAAATCATACACTGGCATCATCATGAGCCTTCCTCATGATCATTTGCTATTTTCTTAATCTCATTTAACACTCATCCACAACTATTGTCAAGCACAATATTGTTATGGCGATTCACTGCGAATATTTCCGGCTGCAATTCACGGATTATTTCTTCATATCCGGTTATATCCGGTTCTTCAGAATATCCGCTGCCACAGCTCCGCCCCTTTCTGATCATACCGGCACCATGATGCTGCTTCATCCGCTCCGCAAATCCTTTTTGTAAACGGAGTCTCTCATTATCTGGTGGCCTTCATAATATTGCTGACTGCCGTAACGGCACGCTTTCCTTTGCTGTTCAGAAGCTCCGCTTCAAAGTGCATTACCCGCTTTGTATTGGATGTCAGGCGGACCCGGACGGTAATTTCCTGATCCTCCATGGTAATCGGACGGAAATAGGTCGTCGTCATATCCAGTGTCCCGGCCGAATGGCCATTGGAGCAGATATCGGACATCGGCCCGCAGACGACATCAATCATGGAGGCCAGATAGCCTCCCTGCACATAACGCAGCCCGTTCAGCATCCATTCCTGAGGACGGAAACGCGCTACCAGGAGTTCCGTGCCATCCTCCTCAATGGTATACTCCACCAGTTCCGGATCGAGGCTGGTCACGTCGCCGGTCACGCCATAGCCTTCCTCATCCCGGGATCCCAGCAGCATCTGAAACGCCTCCAGTTTCCCTTCATAGGTCGTCATATCATACGGGGAAAAATCAGGACGGGAAAACACATGATGCTCATAATCTCTGTTCATTGTCAGTCTCCTTCATCGAATCCGCTCACAGAAAAAGATCGTATCATTCCCCGCGTAACAGAAAGGGAACAACCCGATTCCATTCCGAACTGTATGTATAACAATAGTTTACACTGTTGTCTTTCCTTTTTCAATCGTAACATATCCGGAATCTCCATGAATCCGGACGAAGGTC
>CAMNJG010000165.1 GCA_946541285.1 uncultured Clostridia bacterium | reverse complement strand
TGCAGCATACAGGAAACGCCGTCTGTCACAAAATCACTGTTTCTTTTTTTTCCGAAGGGAGCAGATCGGTCAGACTGTTCATTCCGATCAGGACGGTAGAACCATTATGAAGAACTGCTGAAATCATCGGCGTAAAGATTCCGGTCAGTCCCATGACCATCAGGAAGGTATTAAACACCAGGATGGCCCGGTAACTGCGGTTAATCCTCTGGTTCAGGCCACTGGAAAGCTTCCGGAGTGTCACCAGGTCCATCAGGTCGTCCGATGAGATCGTGATATCGGAGATTTCCTGCGCGATCGCCGATCCGCTGGTAACCGCAATCCCCGCGTCTGCTTCGGAGAGAGCCGGGGAATCGTTGATCCCGTCACCAATCATGATGACCTTTCTCCCGGCAGCATGTTCATTCCTGACAAAGGCTGCCTTGTCCTCCGGCAGGACTTCCGCGCGGTACTCGTCCACGCCAATGGTCTCAGCCACTCTCCTGGCCGTATGCTCACTGTCTCCTGTCAGCATGACAATCCTCTGGAATCCCGCATCATGCAGCGCCCGGATCACATCGACCGCTTCTTCACGGAGCGGGTCTTCAATCAGGAGCACCGCCGCCAGCTTCCCGCCGATGGAGAGATACAGATGGGATGCGTCCTCCGGCAGACTGTCAAACTTCTCCTGCTCTCCTTCCGGAATTACGCAGCCTTCATCTTCAAACAGGAAATGCCTGCTGCCGATGCAGACTTTTTCATGATTAATCGTACTGGCGATGCCATGGGCAACGACATACTCAATCTCTGTATGCATCTCCTCATGGTCAATCCTCCTCAATGCCGCTTCCGCCACAACCGCATTGGCAATGGAATGCGGATAATGTTCCTCCAGGCAGGCCGCGATCCTCAGGAGTTCGGTTTCATTTCCTCCTCCAAACGGAACCACCTCCCGCACTTTCGGCATGGCGTGAGTCAGGGTGCCGGTCTTGTCAAATACAATCGTTTCCGCCTGCGCTACAGCTTCCAGGAATTTTCCTCCCTTTACGGTGATGCCCCGCTCGCTCGATTCGCGCATGGCCGACAGGACCGCCACCGGAATCGACAGCTTCAGCGCGCAGCAGTAGTCCACCATCAGTACCGCAGCCGCTTTTGTGACATTCCGGGTCAGCAGAAGCGTCAGCAGTGCCGCCCCCAGGGTCCACGGAACCAGTTTATCCGCCAGTTCTTCGGCCTGCTTCTCTGTTTTGGACTTCAGCTTTTCGGATTCTTCGATCATACTGACAATACGGTCGAACTTCCCTTCGCCGGCAGCCTGGCGTACTTCCAGGATGCATTCGCCTTCTTCCACGACAGTCCCCGCGTAGACATAACCGCCCGGTTCCTTGTGGACTGCCACGGACTCACCGGTGATCGAGGACTGATTGATCATGGAATCGCCTTCAACCACTACACCGTCCAGTGGGATGACATGCCCTGTCCTGACAACAATCTGGTCTCCCTGGACAATATCGTCCAGCGGAACTTCTGTTTCGCTGCCATCTTCATTTCGTTTCCAGACACTGAAGACATTCAGGGACATCGCCTGGGCGAGATTGACAACGGATTTCCGGTAGGTCCACTGTTCCATAATCTCCCCGATCCCGAGAAGGAACATCACATTCCCCGCAGTGTCGAACTCGCCGCGGATCAGGGAAACACTGATACTGGCCGCGTCGAGAACCGCTACGTCCAGCCGTCCCCGGAAAAGGGATGCCAGTCCGTCCTTTATATATGGGACTGCCCTGACCAGCGTACAGACCAGACGGAATGGCGCCGGCAGGAAAAGCCGGGTAATCAGCCGGAAACCGATATGACGGACCAGCTTATTTTCAAATTCTCTCTGCAGTACCCGGTCCGTATGCGCCGGTACTGCCACTTCCGATTCCTCATAGCTGAATTCGGAAAATGCCTGAATTATTTCATTTCTGACGGACGGATCAAACTGCACCACCGCGTCACAGGTACGATCATAAACTTTTACCTTACGAACACCAGGCAGAGCCTTCAGATAATACTGAAGGAGATCTGCCTGGTCAAAAGTCATACGAAATTGTATCATCCTGACACGCAGGCGCCCGTTTGTCTCCGACATGATTTTACATTTCATCGGGACACCTCATAAAGAAAACTGCTGTACTGCGCAGATAGACTCTCTACGCCTCTACCGTTTCGCCTGCTGCCGCCAGGATTTCCTTCGCGTCAGCGATTTTGCGCGCTTCCTCTTCTTCCGCGCGTTTTTCATTGATATCCTTCGCGTTGGCCAGGATATCGTCACAGTTTTCCTTCAGAAGTGTTGCTTTCTCCGCAACCGTGTCGCCCATGCGCATGCATGCCGCTGTTACCTGTGTGTACGCGTTCTTGAAATCAGTACTGGACAGGAGCTTCAGTCCTGCTGTCCCTGCCAGAAATCCATAAGTTACCAGTCTCGCAATTTTAAAAGCACCCATTTTGTTCCTCCTTAACATCAGTAAGAGATATGGAAAAGAAAAATAATATTTTGCTCTGCCAGATCGCCCACATCTGTCCAGAGGAGCAGAAACACGTGCAGCGGGGAAGCGGCAGGACAGTCATTGTGTCTGTTCCACCGATCCACCTGATTCCCGAACCGTTACGTTCATCAGCTGCCTGCGTGATTCGCCATATTCAACGGCCGGTTCCTGCCGGCCGGAATAATCTGCTGTCAGTTTTTCACTGCTCCAAATCTGATCCTTTCAGACATATCGTCTGCCGGATCGGATGATTTTCCTGTATTATAATGTCTGTACCGGAAGTTTGTACAGCATAATTTTATCAAACAGGCAAATAATTTCTATAGCAAGCACTAACTGTTTTTTAGTTTAGCCTAATTGTTACAGTCAGTTAGATAAGCATTTCGTTATTTTCTCGCGCACTCTGCGTCACGCCCCTGCAGGATATCCAGTCCATGTTTCAGGGACGGCAGGATCGGCCCGAGGACTTCCTCAATTGCCTTCGGACTGCCCGGAAGGTTGACGATCAGCGTATCTCCCCTGATCCCGGACTCTGCCCTGGACAGCATGGCCCTCATGGTAATTTCCAGGCTGATGCTGCGCATGGCTTCCGCGATTCCCGGCGTCCGGCGCTCGACGACATCAAGAGTCGCTTCCGGTGTCACATCTCTTTTGGAAAACCCGGTTCCACCTGTTGTCACCACCAGATCCAGATGCTGCTCATCTGCCATCTTCACCATCATCGCGGACAACTGATCTCTTTCGTCCGGAAGGATGACATATTCCGCGACTTCAAAATCTTCCGGGAAGTTTTCCACAATCTCCCGGATCTTCGGGCCGCCTTTATCTTCTCTCTCTCCGCGGGAACCTTTGTCACTGGATGTAATGATGCCTACTCTGTACATTATATATCCCTCCTGTCCTGTTTCTGCTGAGTAAGGAACTGTAGTTTAATAAATCATACAGTTCCTAAGGAACTTTGTATCCCGTTCTATAAAAAATACCGCAACTCCATTGATCTCTCAACAGATTGCGGTATTCACCAGATTGGTCGAGGTGACTGGATTCGAACCAGCGGCCTTTGCGTCCCGAACGCAACGCTCTACCAAGCTGAGCCACACCTCGCCACTCGCAATAACGAAATGTATTATACCAGTCCTTCTGATAAAACGCAAGGGCTTTTTTCCATTTGTAAAAAGATTATGCTCCAGAGGGACTGTTCAGTAAACGGCCAGTATCTCTGACAATCAGGTACGGAATGGAGTCGTGAAGGCAGCTCC
>CAMNJG010000164.1 GCA_946541285.1 uncultured Clostridia bacterium | reverse complement strand
CCTTCGTGATACCAGAGGCTGGTATCGACATCCTTAAACGGTTCGGACGGGCAATCCTCCTCTGCTGGAGGATCCGGTTCATCGCTCGTTTCTTCAGAAAAAGCCACCTCAATTGTCACATCGGACGACGGCATCGGAAAGTTCCAGCTTCCATCGCCGTTGTCCTTCACGTCGATTCCATTTCCTTCCCTGTCCTTCACGACCACCTGATCTGTCTGATAGCCCTCTTCCGGTTCCACTGTAATCGTTACCAGCTGGTTCTTCTTCGCGCTGCTCAAATCCACAGAAACACGGCCGTTTGCTGTATCTGACGGAACTGTCACGCGATAGGAAGGTGATACCGCAGCGCTGCCACCACCAGAAGAACCGCCACTGTCCGGAGCAGGCTTTTCTTCATTAAATACTGCCTTACCTTCCGCGAGAACCCATTTCTTCAAATCAGAGCCATCACCGTTATAGTAAAGACTTTCATAGCGGGAGCTTCCTCTTTCGTCGGCTCCCAGGGTTTCCCGGACCTCCGCCAGTGTCGTGGAAAGAGCTGCCCGGTTGTGATTCAGCCGATCGACAAACTTCTGAGATGCCATCGCGGACGCAGTCTGTGCCTGAGATGCCGCCTCCGGCGATTCATTGACAAATTTTCCGGCATACTTCTTTTCATCCCCCCGCAGCGGATCTCCGGCAATCTTCTGCTCCGCGTCATGGTTATAGTAGCACTGACGATGCTCCGACGAAGCCGCCGCCATTCCGGCAAATCCGCCCAGGAACATGCTGTACTTGCCAAGGATTTCCACATTACCTCTGGCATAGCAGTTCACACAGACACCTCCGTCCAGGCCGGTAAACCCACCGGCCTCCGCCCGGTTTGTCTGATCCGCGTCGGCATGTACATCGGACAGGGAAAAGCTGTTGATCAGTGTGACACGGTTGGTGGTCGCTGCCATGCCACCGGCATAACTGTAATTCTTTCCGGAATACGCTGTCAGATCCACATCTGTCCAGCTGTCGGCAACACAACCATACATCAGACTGCCTGCCAGTCCTCCTGCAAACGCAAAATCCTCTGTGGAACGGGAACTGATCGTTCCTCCATTGACACTGCAATGACGTATGAAAAATCCCCCCTGGGCGTTCCCCACCAGACCGCCGATGTAACTGCGCCAGCGGTTTTCTGTATGGAATTCCACATTTTCCAGACGAATATTTTTCAGTTCTGCCCTCTCTGCGTCCTCAGGAATTTCATTGCCGGTATAATCTCCCTGAATAATTCCGAAAAGTCCCATATAGTGCCCGCTGACCGGAGTTTCCGCGGAGCCAGCCTTCAGGCCGCGGATGGTATGATTACCTCCGTTAAAATGTCCCCGGAAAGGATACAGAGCGACCACATCCTGTCCGAAGCCATCGTTATCCGCATCCGCGAAAATGCCCCAGCCGATCGGTTTCCAGTCCGCATCGGATACCGTAATATCCTTTGTCTGTACGAACCAGGTATCGTGCCAGTCCGTATCTTCATTGACCGATGCCGCCAGGTATCTCAGCTGTGCCTCGTTTTCGATCTGATACGGTCTGGACTCTGTCCCGAGTCCTTGAAAAATTGAGGTATCCGCCGCAGCATAGTCCGTGGTATCGCCATACAGCGCCTTGAAACGGGCACGGGCCTCCGCCTGCTCATAATTATCACCGGAGGTCTGTCCGGTTTCTGCTTCTGTATCTACCACTGCGCCGTCCTGTACCGTGATCCGGACGATGGTGCTCTTGTCCTCCGAACGACCGTACCAGGTGCCGTCCTTCAGGACAGCGAGGTTTTCCTCCTGAACGGCCTTTTCCACCTCCGGCTGCACGTAGGTCACTTCCATTTTTTCATCGCCAAAGACCGCGTGGTTTCCAGCCACTGTCCAGTTTCTCAGAGTCTTTCCGGACAGACCGTAAAGACCTTCGATATCAACCGGGAATGCTGACAGGGAAGCATTCAGGTTTTTCGCCAGCTTTTCCGCCTCAGCTTCTGAACCGGCTCTGTAACCATCGATTTTCGTGGTCAGCGCTCCGGGGAACCGGAAAAAGTATTCATCACTGACGCCGCCTGCTACCACTTCTCCGAATGGATCGACTGGCGATACCGTTCTTCCGTCAATCGTCATCTTCGCGCTTTCATTGTACCAGCAATGATATGCCTTACCGATGCCCGTCACCCATCCGGCGAGGATGCCTGTATCGATAGAATATTCCAACGCTTCGACATCGCCTTCACCGTAGCAGTTGACAATACAGCCGCCATCCACTGCCGCGATGTTGCCAATGCAGGCCATTCCTTCAATGTCATACTGCGTATTCCTGTATCCGCTGCCTGTGATGTCTCCCAACGCGAAGCAGTTGGCCACCAGACCGCGGTTCAGCAGTCCGGCGATACCTCCGACTTCCGCGAGTTCTCCGGACTTTTCAAAACAGGACAGTTCTGTGTCAGCCCATGAATTAATAATGGCTCCCTTGAAAACATGGCCGCAGATTCCTCCGAGAAAGGTTGTCCCTGCCGCTGTTGTATGCGAGATCGTTCCCCGGACAGTACAGCCGTCGATCCGGGTTCCCCGGTAATCGCCTTCCGTTTCCGAACCGCTCATCCGGCCGGCGATCCCCCCAAGGTAAGCAGAGCCGGAGCTTTGAGTATAAATAGCAACCCGGTCCAGTGTCAAATCCTTTACTACCGCATGTTCGTTGAGCCATCCGAACAGACCAATGTACGCGTTGCTCCCGTCCAGTTCCAGAGGCAATTCTGCAGAACCTTCCGTCAGTCCGGAAATCGTCCTGCCGTTTCCGTCAAATTCTCCATCGAATCGGTAAAAGCTCCCGCCTACGGACGTCCAGTTTTCACCGGAAAGGTCGAGATCGGCGTCAAGTCTCACATACTTCCCGAAATAATCGATATGGGAATTCAGGGAAACCGCGAACGCTTTCATCTGTTCTTCTGTCTGGATAATATAAGGATCTTCCTGTGTTCCCGAACCGGACGCAAAGATCGCCGGATCGATTTCTTCCGGTTCCTGCACAGGATCTTCCTGTCCTGCAGTAGAAGAAGACTTCGCCACTGCGTCCTGCACAGCTGCCAGGATTCCTCTGCTGCTGAGAGTCGCCCCCGACACCGTGTCGACGCCATCTGTTCCGTTTTTTTCCTGGATTACATCAAACAGGTGAACCGCCTGTTCCCAGTACCGGGGCGTTTCGTTATTGGAAACGCTTTCAATTTCCGATATTTTCCCGTCGCGGATCGTTACCGAAACCGTAATATCTCCATTCCGGCCCCTGCCTGTTCCCTGATAGCTCCCATCACGGTTTCCAGGATCTACTGTCACTGCGCCCGCAGTCTGAGGTATCAGAAGAATCATTACAATACACAAAACCAGACAAAGAAAAGTCCGGTTCTGCACTCTGCTTTTCTCCATACAATCACCCTCCTTTTTCACGAAATTGTTTTTCCGTTCTGTAAAAAACAACTAACTTTTATGCGCCGACACCCCTATCATAGACATTTTTATTATGTCAAGTCATACTGATTACCATTAAAGATGGCCGAAAGGAAATGGTACAACCCTGTGCGGCATGGCGCTGAAAACTGTATATACCTGGCCCTCATCTGTTCGTTTTTCCGGCAGAAAACGAAACAGGACAGCCCTAAAACCGGATTTCTGACGGTTTCGGACTGCCCTGTCTGAAAGCCTCAACGAATCACTTCGCCTGAAGACCTGCGTGAGTTGCCACGGAGCAAAGCTCCTGCAACTCTTGCATAGAAC
>CAMNJG010000163.1 GCA_946541285.1 uncultured Clostridia bacterium | reverse complement strand
GGGATCATCCCGAAAATGTATCTTCCACGCAGCAAGGAATTCTATGGAGGACGCTGGTTCTCCGCGGGAATCCGGATTCTTTCCGAAGTCCGCCAGGTCAGGCTGTTCGGCGAAACGATTCCTTTTGGAAACCTGATTTTTACCGACCCGGAAAGTGACATCCGCATCGGTGTGGAGGTCTGTGAGGACCTCTGGATGCCGGTCACCCCGTCCTCCCGCCTCTGCCTCAATGGCGCGGAAATTATTTTCAATCCTTCTGCCAGTGATGAAACGGTCGGAAAAGCAGATTACCGTCGACAGCTGGTCCATCAGCAGAGTGCCGCGGATATCTGCGGGTACGTTTACTGCTCCGCAGGGGTCACCGAATCCACAACCGATGTCGTCTACAGCGGTCATCACCTCATTTCCGAATACGGTACCCTCATCGCCGAAAACAAACGTTTTGAACGGGAAGACACCATTACTTATGGTGATATCGACTACGAGAGGATCCGATTTGAACGTTCCATGGAGCCAAACCTGGAAGAATGCGCCGCGGCCTGTGCCCAGCGCGATCTCTATCAGTACATTGAAATGGAACCTCTCCGGCTTCTGACCAGCAAAGAAACACTGACGCGGCAATTCGGCCGCAATCCGTTTGTCCCATCCGATCCGCGTACCGTTGACGAACGGTGCGAAGAAGTTTTCCGGATCCAGACAGCCGGTCTCGCCAAGCGGATCGAACATGCCCACGCGCGTACGGTTGTCGTCGGCATCTCCGGTGGACTTGACTCCACACTGGCCCTGCTGGTCTGCGCGGAAACCTTCCGGATGCTCGGCCGTGATCCCCGCAACATCATTGCCGTCACCATGCCCGGTTTTGGTACTACCGGGAAAACCTACAACAATGCTCTCACCATCATGAAACTCCTCGGTACGGATGTCCGGGAAATCCCGATCGGTGACGCGGTCATGCAGCATTTTGAAGCCATCGGACACGATCCGGAGGTTCACGATGTCACTTACGAAAACAGCCAGGCACGGGAGCGGACCCAGATCCTGATGGATATCGCCAACCAGGAGGGCGGCATGGTGGTCGGCACCGGCGATCTCTCGGAAGCCGCCCTGGGCTGGTGCACTTACAACGGAGATCATATGTCCATGTACGGTGTCAACTGCAGCGTACCAAAAACACTGGTACGATTTGTCGTCGGCTGGGTCGCGGACCATAAAATCGCGTCTGCTTCCGGGCAGGAACCGTATAGCCAGGACGATGCCACACTGGCCGCGGCACTGCACGATATCATGGATACCCCGATTTCCCCGGAACTGCTGCCTCCGGACAGTGAAGGCAACATCGTGCAGAAAACAGAAGAACGGGTCGGCCCGTACACGCTGCACGATTTCTTCCTCTTCTATACGATGCGTTTCGGCATGAGACCGGAAAAACTGTATTACATCGCCTGCCAGACCTTTGACGGCCTGTACGAACCGGAATTCATCAGAAAATGGCTGAGGGAATTCTACCGCCGCTTCTTTGCGCAGCAGTACAAACGCAGCTGTGTCCCGGATGGTCCGAAAGTCGGCACGGTGACACTGTCTCCACGCGGAGACTGGCGCATGCCAAGTGACGCGGACTCCAGCGAATGGCTGGCAGCTGTTGACAGCCTGCTCTCCCGTTAAAAAGGGCCTGCTCATGGAACAGCTTACCTTTTTTCAGGAAAGCGGCACACAGCCCCTCGCCGACCGGATGCGTCCGGAAACGCTGGAGGAATTCTCCGGTCAGGAACACCTGATCGGCCGGGGACGCGTGCTCCGCAGGCTGATTGAAAACGACCGGGTTTCCTCCATGATTTTCTGGGGACCTCCCGGCGTCGGAAAAACCACACTGGCGCAGATCATCGCGAACCGTACACAAGCCTCTTTCATCAATTTTTCCGCAGTGACCAGCGGCATCAGGGAAATCCGGAACGTCATGCAGCAGGCAGACAACAACCGTCGTTTCGGTGAAAAAACCATCGTATTTATCGATGAAATCCACCGTTTCAACAAAGCGCAGCAGGATGCCTTCCTTCCTTTTGTGGAAAAAGGGAGTATTATCCTGATCGGAGCCACCACGGAAAATCCCTCTTTTGAAATCAACAGCGCCCTTCTTTCCCGCTGCCGCGTATTCGTTTTAAAAGCGCTGCAGACCGGGGATCTGGTATCACTGCTGAAAAGAGCGCTGCAGGCTCCCAGGGGATTTGGCGGTCAGAAGATCCGCATTTCGGATGAAATGCTGACCATTATCGCGAACTTCGCCAACGGTGACGCCCGTTCCGCCCTGTCCACCCTGGAAATGGTCATCCTGAACGGCGACATTGACGCGGAAGGCACGACCACTGTAACAGAAGATATCCTGGAACAGTGTACTTCCAGAAAATCGCTGCTGTACGATAAAAAGGGAGAAGAACATTACAATCTGATCTCCGCGCTTCACAAATCCATGCGCAATTCCGATCCGGATGCCGCGGTCTACTGGCTGGCACGCATGCTGGAAGCCGGGGAAGATCCTCTGTATGTCGCCCGCCGGATCATCCGGTTCGCCAGTGAGGATGTCGGTATGGCCGATCCCCGGGCCCTGGAAATCGCCGTTGCCGCATATCAGGCCTCCCATTTCATCGGCATGCCGGAGTGCAATGTCAATCTGACACAGGCTGTCGTCTACATGTCGCTGGCTCCCAAATCCAATGCCATGGAGGCTGCCTACCTGTCCGCCCGCAAAGACGCGCTGGCACAGATCGCGGAACCTGTTCCGCTGAATATCCGCAACGCGCCGACAAAGCTGATGAAAAACCTCGACTACGGAAAAGGCTATCAGTACGCTCACGACTACGAAGAAAAAATCACCAGTATGCAGTGCCTTCCGGATTCCCTGAAAGACCGGGAATACTACCGTCCGGGAACGCAGGGGCTGGAGGCCCGATACAAAAAAAGGCTGGAGGAAATCAAAGACTGGAAGAAACAGCATTCCTGAAACCGATGTTTTTCAGAAAAATACAGATTCTCTATTGCAATGCACGTATGATAGTATATAATAAAGGATTTGCTTTTTCAGAATATCCATGCTATACTGTATGTGTATACATACAAGGTGGTATCGTTCTGTCATACAACAGATCATATACACAATCTGTTCTCCGTAATTCCACAAAACGAGGAGGTTACCGACCATGTTCGAAATAGGGGATCTTATCATCTACGGAAGTGAAGGTGTCTGCCGTGTGGACGACATCGGGATTCCGGAGATGTTCGATATCGACAGAGAACATCCTTATTACACCCTTTCCCCGCTGTACAGACAGGGAAAAATCTATACGCCGGTTGACGCCTCCGTTTTTATGCGGCCGGTGATTTCCCGACAGGAGGCGCTCGATCTGATCCATTCCTATCCGGAGATCGATGACGCCATCATCGAAAACCGAAATATCCGCGTACTCAGCGAACAATATCAGGAAACCATGAATTCCCACGACTGTTCCGATCTCATGCGGATTCTCAAATCGGTTCATCACAAAAAGAAGGTCATGGACCAGCGGGGCAAAAAGCTTGGACAGGTGGACGAGAAATTTTTCAGAAAAGCCGAAGATCTCCTTCATGGAGAATTCGCGGTTGCTCTGGATATCCCGAAAGATGAAGTAGGCGACTTTATCCGGAGCAGGGTTGAGAGCTTCTGTACAGACCTGAACTGACGTGAAACAGTATCAAAAAGATAACCGCGGAAGCATCATGGTATATGCTTCCGCGGTTTTTTCTTTTCAGAAAGCCGGCTGTTACCTGTTTCGGTTTCGCATTCGAT
>CAMNJG010000162.1 GCA_946541285.1 uncultured Clostridia bacterium | reverse complement strand
GTCATTTCAAACTCTTGATTTTCCTGATTTTTCCGGTTACAATGGATGACAGGAACTTGTTTTTTACGGGATGAAAGGAGATACGTATGAAACGAAAGATCAGTTTGATCCTGACCATGGTGATGATCCTGACGATGACCGTGATCGTTCAGCTGCCGGTATATGCCGACGACAGTACGCCGACGGCATTCCATTATCAGCATGATCCGCGTCTCAACGCGGCAGCGATGAAAGATGTCATCGTGAATCCGGACGCGGTATATGGTTTTTCCCCTGCTCCGGACGGGAGTCTTTCTGCCTACGCGGCGTATGACTGGACGGATCCGGAGTATGTCAATGGCCCGAATGCCAGACAGGCACGGATTGCCTATCATCAAAACATCCAGGAGATGTACGACCTGCTTTATGGGATGGTTGCCGCAGGCCGCAGCGAGGAGGAAATCGCGCGGGCGGTCAGTACCAAACGTAATGAGATCCGACTGGCTTCCTATGAAAATGACCCGGAGGGCCTGGCTGTCGTAAAAGAGCGGAATCTGAAGGAATACGGCCACGAGGAAGGTCCTTTGCCGGAGGAACTCTACGCGAAATACGGCTCCTGGAAAACCGTGATGCAGAAGGCTTTCAACGCGAATGCCGGCATGGACGCCTGCGTGGGGCTGTATGACGATAATTATGATCTTTATGTCGCGATCGGCCAGGCTGTCGCTGCCAATGAGGCAGCCGCGACCAGAGAATACACCGTTGCGGCTTTTGTGGACGCGGCAGGACTGGAAAATCCGTCTTCCGCAGAGGCGGATACGGTCATCGGAAAATTCGCGGACGCGCCGGATGTCAGCGCGTGGTACCGTCCGGAGCTGGCGGCAGCGGTTTCTGCTCAGATACTGAAAGGCTACGAGGATAATACCTTACGTCCTCAGGGCGTGATCCGCAGAATCGAAGCGTTTGTCCTCCTTTCCCGTTGTCTGGGGGATCTGGACGAATCCGGAGAAGCGGTCGCGTTTGCCGATGTGCCTGACTGGGCACAGAATGAGGTCGACCGGCTTTCCAGGGCAGGCCTGGTAAAAGGATATGGAGACGGAATCCTGGGATCAGATGATCTCCTGACGGTGGAGCAGGTAGGCATTCTGGTAGAACGGATCAGAGAATCTGCGTCTGCGGACACCGATCCACTGCCGTTCTGGACGGATCATGCAGCGGCGAAAAAAGAACTGGTATCCTATGTGAATGCAGTGACTGATGAAAACAGTGCGGATTATATTCCTGTCAAAGACCGGATTGCGGTATTTGACCTGGATGGCACGCTGTTCTGTGAAACAGATCCGGTGTATTTTGATTACCGTCTGCTGTACCACCGGGTGATGGAGGATCCGGACTACAGAGAGAAGGCAAGCGATTTTGAAAAAGAAGTTGCGGAAAAAATCGGTACTTACATGACAACCGGGAGCGCTGCGGCAGGACTGGAAGTCGATCATGGCAAAGCCGTCGCGTCAGCGTTCTCCGGGATGACGCTCGGAGAATTTGAAACATATATTAAGGAATTCAAAAGCGCAAAAGCCAGTGGTTATGACGGCATGGCCATTGGAGAAGCTTTCTATCAGCCGATGGTCCAGGTAGTCGACTATCTGCAGTCCCATGACTTTACCGTCTATATCGTCAGCGGGACAGATCGTCTGATTGTCCGCGGTCTGGTGAATGGCAGTGCCCTGAGTCTCCCGAACCGCCAGATTATCGGATCCGATGAGACGATTGTCGCGACCCATCAGGGGCAGACCGATGGCCTGGATTATGTATTTACGGAAGATGACGAACTGATGCTGGGCGGCAGTTTCCTGATCAAGAACCTGAAGATGAACAAGGTTTCTGTCATCATGCAGGAGATCGGACAGCAGCCGGTACTGTCCTTCGGCAACAGCACCGGGGACTCCAGTATGGCGGAATATGTCACCAGTCATAACCAGTATAAGAGCCTCGCGTTCATGCTCTGCTGTGACGATACGGAGCGTGAAAACGGTGATGCCGCCAAAGCGGAAAAAATGCGCGGTCTCTGTGAAGAATACGGTTGGATTCCAGTCTCCATGAAAAACGACTGGAAGACGATCTATGGTGAAGGCGTGACCCGCCTGAATCCACCGGTTTCAGAAAAAGCAGCGTAATCCGGATGGCAGGGTTATACAAGAAATACGCGCTGTGCCTCCTGATTTTCCTGATGATGGTCACCGCCTCCAGTTCCTGCTTTTTTGAAACAGAAGCACCGCAGGAAAAAGAAAAAAAGATTACGGACCGGTATACCGATGTTTCTGACGCGGACTGGTTTGCGGATGCGGTGGAGCACGCCTGTGGGCTGAGACTCATGACAGGGACTTCTGAAAATACGTTCGAGCCGAAGGCAGGGATGACCCGGGCGATGTTTGTACAGGCTCTGTACATGATGAGTGGACAGATACCGGATGAACCTTCCTCCGGGCTTCCTTTTAAAGATGTCTCTTCTGCAGACCCGTATTATGACGCGGTCAACTGGGCTTATAAAAGACATATTATGTCCGGGAGCACGGAAAACCTGTTCCAGCCTTCTTCGGTGATGACCCGGGAACAGGCGGTACAGCTGTTTTACAGATATTCCGGGGAACCACCGGCAGGCAGCGGGAACCTGTCCGGATTCGCGGACAAAGACGCGGTGGAATCCTGGGCGCGGAAAGCGTATGTCTGGGCAGTGAAAGAAGGACTCATCAGCGGGACACTGGTGGATGGCAAAATGTATTTAAATCCGCGAAAGGATTTGAAGCGGGGAGAGGCGGCTGTGCTGCTGACAGACTTTTACAGCTATACGATACAGAACGAGACTGTAGAGGATATGGGCCTCCCGTATGAAAAGCCGATTCAGAAATCCAGTATTCCCAATGGGATCAGGATACCTGTCCTGATGTATCATGAAATATCCGATGAAGTACATGGCTCGCTGGATTATCTGTTTGTCAGGACGGACAGTATGAGAAGTCAGCTGAAATGGCTGAAAGACAATGGTTACGAAACGATAGTGTTCCCGGATCTGGTCAATCTGTCGAAGTATAAGAAACCGGTTATGCTGACACTGGATGACGGATACACGGGCAATTATACAAACCTGTTTCCTCTGTTGAAGGAATTCAACATGAAGGCGACGATCTTTGTCGTGACGGATGAAATCGGGGATCCGTATAAGATGACGGAGGAGCAGATCAGGGAGCTTTCTGATTCCGGACTGGTGTCGATACAGAGCCATACCAAAAGCCACAAAAAGCTGAGTACGCTTACTGACCTGCAGCTGATTGAGGAATGCAGGGAATCGAAGCTCGCGCTCCGCAGGATCACAGGGGTTTCCCCGTGTGCCATGTCCTACCCGGAAGGGAGATATCATTCCGGGACGATTTCCATCGTAGAGGATTATTATGATTTCGGGATCCTGGACCGTCACGGGCCGTGGGTGACCAGCCAGAAAACGATGTATTACATCCCGAGGACGGTCATTCCGAGATCGTTTACCCTGCAGCAGTTTGCGGCTGCCGTCAGACGCTGAGGAACTGTGTGTCAATGGACGACTGGTGTACATCCGGTATCTGTTTTCCGGATGCGGCGTCTGAATTCCTTACGCAGCGGAAAGCGGGGAGAGTTTTCACACTTTCGTCACAGAAACGATACAGAATCTTTACGGAAAGCGTGAAAAATGACCACATAGAAAAGGTATTCTATACGTGTCGAAGGGAAAACCCCGCAAAACCCTGAGACACAGCAAAAGCAAATCAGTTTTTTCTTTTCATAAAACTCTCCTAAAAAACAAAAAGCAAACA
>CAMNJG010000161.1 GCA_946541285.1 uncultured Clostridia bacterium | reverse complement strand
TTCTTCCGTCTGTTTTAAATAATTTAAACTGATCACAATATGTCCCAACAGGCGATCCATCTGTACGAAGCCCCAGCCATAACTGATATCGTACCCCTCATCGCCCAGATCAAGCGCATATTCCCGCAGTTTCTGCGTCACTTCTTCCGGCGTCAGTGCCGGATCCTCCTGTAAAAGGAGAGCCACAACACCTGACACACAGGGACATGCAAAGGAAGTTCCATTCATACCATCGATCACACCGGTTCCGGGCGCGGTTACGTCGACCGCGTCCGTTTGCTGCGAATAAGGAGCATTCCTCAAATCCTGGTCTACAGCCCCCACACCGATCACCTGCTCATAAGCGGCCGGATATAATACAGAGCCTGCCGGATAGCTACTGCTGACATTCCCTGCCGCAGCAACCATGACCACCCCCTGATTCCAGGCGTACTCCACGGCTTCCTGAAGCAGGCTGCTGTTTTCTGCATTCAGGGATTTCAATCCCCAACTCATGTTAATAATATCGCAATGATACTGATCAACAGCCTCCCTGATTGGCCGGATCAGATCCGCTACATGCGTTGTCCTGGATGAAAAGCATTGTAAAGGAACCAGTTCCGCTCCTGGTGCCACCCCGGTCACTCCCTGTCTATCGTCATCTCCGGCGATCATCCGTGCCACACGGGTTCCGTGGCCAACTTCATCAGTCACTTCCGTCGTATGATTGATATAATTGTATCCTTCAAGAATGGTGGCATCCTGCAGATCCGGATCTTCCCGGTCCACGCCACTGTCGATCATCCCAACGCGGATCCCTTCACCGGTCAGTCCCAGTTCTCTGGCAGCCCCGATCCGCATCGCTTCATAAGCCCAACCATGATATTCATTTTCCGTTATGGAACCTCGATCATCTGCCTGCCATAAAGCTCCGGTATCCAGCAGTTCCACTTCCCAGTTCGGCTCTGCGTAAACAGCCGTTCCGTCTGACAATAATGAACGCACTGTCTTTTCATCATGAATCAGCAGGATTTCTTCGGTGACTTCCCGATCACCTTCATCAGCACGAAAGTGCTGCCCGCCTTCTTCCATCAGTACTGCCTCAGCTGAAAAGTCTCCGCTTAATCTGACGAGGTAGCCATCATTCAGGAACCGTAAATCCTCCGGAAAGGGTGCTGCGTAAACATACGACAGACTGTGGACAAGAAAAATCATCAGCAAAGCAATTGTTCGTTTCATGCTGCACCCTTTCTGCATTCCTGGAAATTACACTTTTTATCTGTTCTCCCCGATCTCCTGAACGATGGCCTCTGAGACCGGAGCCATCTGATCATCCACGAACATCACCTTGATCGTATACGCCTCCGGCAGATCTGCAACAGTCAGATCAAGTTCCGTTTTTGACAGCCCAGCACTCTTTTCTGTAACAGCTGATCCCAGCATTTTCCCTGAATGCTCATAGACCGCTGCGATAACAGTACAGGAGTCCGTAACGTCACTCTTCAACGTATGCGTGTTTCCGTTAACAGAAACATTCACGACCAGATCATCGGAGTTTTCATGCTGACTGAGTACACAAAAGTCGGAATTGTTCGCGTAGTTGATCTCTTCCTCCAGCGGTTCCACTTCCATACGGTACTGATCCGCAACTGCCTCAGAAAGGACAAACCCAGCCGATACGCACTCAAACGCAGGAATTTCCACAATATCGGTGCCGGCCAGTGTCTCTTCTCCCTGTTCGTCCACGGCATACAGCCGGACAGCACAGTCCTGAACCGTCTTTTTTGTCAGATTACTGACTGCGCCGCTGACAATATAGTTGCCATCCTCGTCCTGCGAAGAGCTCGTCTCCAGAACCAGATCATCACTGAACAGTTTGAGTTCCTGAGAATCGGAAGCATCTCTCCGTACGACGGTATCATTATAGGTACTTGAATTTGTAACAGGGGTAACGGTCACCTCATAATTTCCTTCAAACCCCTCCGGTAAAACAAACGTCAGCTTATGTGAAGCCGTCTGTCCGCCTCCCAGAGGTTCTGTCACTCTCAGATCCGCTGCTTTCGGATTACTGTCTCCATCAGAAGAAACCGGCATTTTCTGTTCGGTATCCCAGATGACAATATCATAGGCATCTGCCGGGCAGGCACCCTCATTCACGATATCTACCGTCACATCAAAATTATTATCGACCACCTGCCTGGATTCATCAAAGGAAATGTCTTTAATTTTAAGGCTGCTTTTCCCCTGATACTGGCAGAGGTACAGATCTGTCTGCCCCAGAGGGACTGGCGCGAATTCCTCGCCTTCCTCCGTTCCCGCGATTTCACCGGTCACCTCCGTGACCGCAGCCGGCAAAACAACGCCTTCAGCGTCATTATAATACCCGGCACCCATCTCCGCATGCTGCTTCGCATCGGTAATCGGAACCGGTTTGCTGACAACTCCGCGGATATCATCTATGAAGATTGCACAGATTTCACTCTTTGCTCCATCGCTCTGAGGATACACGATAACGGATTTGCCATCTTCTCCTGCGATAACCTCATAACGATCTGTATCCAGAACCGTCTCGCTGTCCAGGACCGTCTCTTTTTCTTTTGTCCGGATCTTTCCGTCCTGATACCAGTACAGGATCCCTCCACAATACTCAGGAGCGCCGTCATACACATCATTCTCTGTTACGGCCTCACCATTTTCATAAACTTCACAGTCTGCTGCCGTATCCGGCCTGCCATCGGTATCCAGGACATACGAATACGACACCTGCTGGTCCTGGCAAAGTCCGGCTGTCAGATCTGCAGGATACTGGTCACTGGTAAATTCCCGGAGCGTGACGGCATTTTCCCATATCCCGTTTTTGTTTACAGAGCGCAGCAGCCTGGCCGGTGAATGTCCTGATAAATCATTGGAATCACTCTGCATCCAGTAAATTTCCGCTCCGGAAGGAGTTGCGCAGATTACCGGCATATAATCATAGATTGTATTTTCCGTAATACTGCAGACGGAATCGAATGCGGTACCGTTAAACACAGCTGTACTGATCTCCATAGACGCGGCACAGTCTTCCGCTGTGACCGATTCTGCTTCAAAGGTCTTTGTGGTATCCTGCCAGCACAGCCAGGCGGTATCATCACTGGAACTCAGGACCGGTGTGAAATCCGCTGTTCCATCATCTTCCACGATTGCCGGTTCACTCCACAGTCCGTCTTTGCAGACAGAATAGCAGACCGCCGTTTTATTCGGGCTTTTCCGCGACGTTACCCCGCCCAGCCAGACCATGATTCTGGTTCCATCTTTCAGAACAGCCAACTGTGTCTCAGGCGAAGCGTAGATATTTGTCATGAAAACCGAGAGAGGAGAATTTCCACCTTCCGTATCCAGCAGGGAAACTTCTTCAGATCCATAAAAAACACCCGGTTCGTCCAGATAAGACTGGTCCTGTACTCTGTAAGCGGAAATATCATGCAGTCCTGACAGTGGGTTCTCGTACACGACCTCTATATCACCGTTATCCATTAAGGTGACATCCTGTAAAGCTGCCTCTCCCCAGTTTCCTTCAAGCCAGGTTCCCTGGGCGACATCCCAGCTTTTTGTCCAGTACAGTAATGCCAGTCTCGCTTCAAGATATACAGAAAACTTACCACTGAGTTTATAATGAATTAATTCATTTTTAAAATTAAGATCCCCTCTGGCGGATCCTTCGACTCCACCTCCAACCGAGGCCAGGGATTTTGCTCCAACGCCGACTCCACCTCCCAGTGCCAGTTCAAGAAAAAAGGAACCATATGGAATGAACGGTGCTTTTTGATTATTTCCAGTAATCACATAAGCAATCTTTGCTATACTAAGAG
>CAMNJG010000160.1 GCA_946541285.1 uncultured Clostridia bacterium | reverse complement strand
ATCGGCGAGGCTTTTTGACGCAGCAATCGGGAAAAGAGACAAGGTAAAGTGTGCATGTTATTAAAGTACAGTTCCTTAGGAACTGTGATGAAATATCCTGCGCGGGGTGCGCAGAAAGCTGTTTCATGTAAAGTTCGTTATGAAACGGAGAAGAAAAATGAAAATGGACGCAATCGACGTGAAAATCCTGGAAGTCCTGCAGGAAAACGCACGGGTTTCAATCTCAGAGCTGAGCAAGAGAATCAATCTTTCTCTGTCCGCGGTCAGCGAGCGATTAAAAAAACTGGAGCGTTCCGCTGTGATCCGCAATTATACAGCGATCCTGGATCCGAAGCTGCTGGGAAGGGATCTGTCGGTTTTTATCAGTATCGGCCTGGAGGCGACCTCAGATACCCAGGCGTTCCTGGATTTTGTGGCCAGTGACCCGGAGATCCTGGAGTGCCATTATATCACGGGAGAGTACGATTATCTCCTGAAGGTGACGACCAGTAATACGGATTCCCTCGAAAAGATCATGAACCGGATCAAGAGCTTCAATGGGATCAAGCATACGCAGACCAATGTCATCCTGTCCACGATCAAAAACAGGCACAGCGTCACACCGACGCTGACGGAACGCCCGTAGTCACGAAAAGACGACCGGGACATAACGGGAGGAGCTGTCATGACGGAAGAATGGCTGCAGACAGCGGAAGGTTATATGAAAGAAGCACTTCGGCTGGCTGCCCGGGCGGCGGAGGCCGGTGAGGTTCCGGTAGGGGCGGTGGTCGTCAGGGATGGCGAAATCATCGGAAGGGGCTTCAACCAGACCATCCTGCGGCGTGATCCGACTGCCCACGCGGAGATGCTGGCGGTGCGGGACGCGCTCCCGGCAGCCGGGGGATGGCGCCTGCCCGGCTGTGATATGTATGTGACACTGGAACCCTGTGCGATGTGCGCGGGAGCACTGGTACACGCCAGGATCCGGAGACTGTATATCGGGACGGCGGATCCCAAGTCCGGCGCGTGTGGTTCGCTGCTGGATGTGACGGGACATCCCGGACTGAATCATCACCCGGAGGTGCGGACCGGCATTCTTCAGGAACCGTGTGCAGAGATACTGAAATCTTTTTTCAGAGAACTCAGGAGGAAATGAATGATGAAAAAACTATCCGATCCGGCCAGGCATGGGCGCGGGATGCGCAGAACCCTGGCAGTGATGCTGCTGACCGTGATCCTGACGGTGGCGGCAGGGAGCGCAGCGGTTTTCGCGGACAACGCGGGCCCGGATGCCTCATCCGGCAGTACGTTCCAGCTGGTCCGGACGACGCCGGCAGACGGTTACCAGAAAGTCCAGGCGCAGAACGTCATGGTGAAGCTGTACTTCAGTACGGATGTGGACAAAGCGCAGTCAGCGAATACAAAAGACCGGTTCACGTTTACGGATAATAAAGGAAAGAAAGTCCGGTTCAAGGTTTACTATGACCAGAACCAGAAGGACATGATCGCGCTGCTGGCAGAAAAGGATCTGGAGATCGAAAAGAAGTACAAAATTACGATCGATGGTTCGCTGGTCGATAATGAAGGACGCGAACTTGGCAAAACACAGACCGTCACGTTTATGACCAAAAACGCCGGAGGCGGCCTGGTGTATATACTCCTGATGGTGGCGATGATGGTTGTGATGGTCTTTATCACGATCCGTGACCAGCGCAAAAAAGCCGTGGAAGAAGAAGCGGCGGAGGGGAAACCGGCTCAGGCGAAACAGCGGAATCCTTATAAGCTGGCGAAGGAAAAAGGCATCACGGTGGAGGAAGCGAACCGTCTGATTAATAAAGAAAAAGAAAAAGAGCAGAAAAAGATCGATAAACAACTGCAGAAGCAGAAGCGCAGAGAAGAAAAGATCGAAAAGCAGCTGGAGGAAGAACTCGAGGAATATCAGATCTTCCGGATGCATACAAAACGGGTCGTCAAACGGAAGGCTTCCGGCAAAAAGAAGAAATCGTAAGGAACGGATCAGTGAGCCATAGTGGAGGAACAGTTTTATGGAAGAAAAAGAAAAGAATGTTTCTAAGAACTTTATCGAAACGATCATCGACCGGGATCTGGAAGAGGGCACCTATGACCGGCCTGTGCTGACCCGTTTCCCGCCGGAACCGAACGGATACCTGCATATCGGGCACGCGAAATCCATCTGCCTCAATTTCTCGATCGGTGCCGAATACAACGGTTCAACGAACCTGCGTTTTGACGATACAAATCCGACAAAGGAGAGCAGCGAGTTTGTCCGTTCCATAGAGGAGGATGTGCGCTGGCTGGGCTTCGAGTGGGCGTCGGAGTGCTTTGCTTCTGATTATTTCGAAAAAATGTACGAATGCGCGGAGCTGCTGATCCGCAAAGGAAAAGCCTTTGTCTGCGAGCTGACGCCGGAGCAGATGAAAGAATACAGAGGGACACTGACGGAGCCGGGGAAAGAAAGTCCGTACCGTGACAGGGATCCGGAAGAAAACCTCCGTCTGTTCCATGAAATGCGGGACGGGAAATATCCTGACGGCAGTATGTGCCTGCGGGCGAAGATCGACATGTCTTCGCCGAACATCAACATGAGGGATCCGGTCATTTACCGGATTTCCCATGAAGCGCATCACCGGAGCGGTGACAGATGGTGTGTCTATCCGATGTACGATTTCGCGCATCCGCTGGAGGACGCGATCGAGGGCGTGACCCACTCCATCTGTACGATGGAGTTTGAGGATCACCGTCCGCTTTATGACTGGGTGCTGCGGGAGACCGAGTGGCCGAATCCGCCGAAGCAGATTGAGTTTGCCCGTCTCAACATCACCAATACCGTTATGAGCAAGCGCTACCTGAAAAAGCTGATTGACGAGGGCGCCGCGGAGAGCTGGGATGATCCGCGGATGCCGACGATTTCCGGGCTTCGCCGCAGGGGTTACACGCCGGAAGCGATCCGTCGTTTCTGCAGCGATATCGGTGTGGCGAAGGCCAACAGCGTCGTCAGTATCGCGCAGCTGGAGAGCTGTATCCGGGATGACCTGCAGCTGAAGGTGGAGAGCCGCAATGTCGTGCTCGATCCGCTGAAGGTGGTCATCACGAATTACCCGGAAGGACAGACCGAAGAATGCGAGATGGAGAACAACCGGAATGTGGAGGCCATGGGCTCCCGTATGGTGCCGTTTTCCAGGGAACTGTACGTGGAACGGGAAGACTTCATGGAAGTACCGGTGAAGAAATATTTCCGTCTCTTCCCGGGCAACGAAGTCCGTTTCAAAGGCGCTTACTTCATTACCTGCAATGAAGTGATCAAAGACGCGGACGGGAATGTGACAGAACTCCGCTGTACCTATGATCCGGAGACCCGCAGCGGTTCCGGCTTCAATGGCCGCAAAGTCAAAGGCACCATCCACTGGGTGGACGCGGCGACGGCAGTCCCGGTGACTGTGCGGGATTTTGACTACCTGAAAATTGTCGATGAAGAAACCGGAGAGGAAGTCATGAATCCGCATACACTGACCATCCGTCACGCCATGGCGGAGCCGTCGATCCTGGATTCTGAGCCGGGAAGCCAGTATCAGTTCTTCCGCAATGGCTACTATATCGAAGATACAAAACTCAGCACGCCGGAGCATAAAGTCTTTAACCAGACCGTCAGTCTCAAGAGCTCCTGGAAGCCAAAGAAGTAAATCACATAACTCTTTTCACAGCCGTCGGTTCTGTTCTCTGGACAGAGCAGGCGGCTTTTTCTGTGACAGTACAGTTTTATCTGATGCAGTGTTTTTTCGGGCAGTTTTTCAATAATTGATTCACAGCATAAATTGTTTGCAGTATAATAAGTGCAACA
>CAMNJG010000159.1 GCA_946541285.1 uncultured Clostridia bacterium | reverse complement strand
ACAGTTTTGGGGACAGCCTTTTCAAAACGCACAACGTTTTGAAAAGGCTCCCCAAAACAAAAGGTTAAAGAAGAGCATATATATATGGAGGGCATATATAATGGAAGAAAAAATTCTTGAGATTATCAGGGAAAACGCCGGAACAGATACAGACTGGTCAGTTCAGACGGCTCTGATTGATGATGAACTGATTGATTCTTTTGATCTCGTCGCAATCATTTCCGACCTGTCAGACGAATTTGACATCGAAATCACCGTTGATGAGATGATTCCGGAAAATTTCAATTCTGTCGAAGCGATCGAAAACCTGATTCAGAGGCTTCAGGAGGAGCAGGAGTAACAGACGATGTCATTTGTTTCAGTGACTTTCCCCGCTTTTCTCGCGGGGGTCCTTGTCCTTTACTATTGTGTGCCGGCAAGATTTCAGTGGATTCTGCTGCTGACTGCGAGTTATGCTTTTTACCTTTCCGGCGGAATGTACATGCTGCTGTTCATACTGATTACGACGATTACCGTCTTTTTTGGCGGGAGGTGGATGCAATATATAAAGGATACAAGTAAAAGCAAACGGGCCGCAAAAAAAATCAATAAACGGATTCTCCTGGGAGAAGTCATCCTGAATTTTGGAATCTTAATATTATTAAAATACTATAATTTCGCAGCTTCAAACCTGGACAGCTTTTTCGGTCTGTTTCATTATGACACGTCGCTTCCACTCATCAATATCGTACTGCCTCTGGGGATTTCATTTTATACCTTTCAGGCAACCGGTTATTGTATCGATATTTATCGTGACAAATATGAAGCTGAAACCAGCCTGCCCAGATTCGCGCTGTTTGTATCCTTTTTCCCCCAGATTGTTCAGGGACCGATCAGCCGTTATGACCAGCTGGGGCCTCAGCTGAAAGCATATCATCCCCTTGAATATCAGAATCTGGCTTACGGCGCGCAGCTGATGCTGTGGGGATACTTTAAAAAAATGGTCATCGCTGACCGCGCGGGAATACTGGTCAGTCAGGTGTTCAATGATTATGGTCATTACGATGGTTTCCAGTATTTTATCGCGATGGTCACCTATGCGATTCAGATTTACGCGGATTTTTCCGGTGGCATTGACATGACCCGGGGAGCGGCGGAGATGATGGGAATCCATCTGACAGAAAACTTCCGCAGACCGTACTTTGCGGTCAGTGTGGCGGAATACTGGCGCAGATGGCATATTTCCCTTACAAACTGGATGAGAGACTATGTCTTTTTCCCGATCACTCTTTCCAGACGTTCCGGGAAAATCGGAAAGTGGGGCAAAAAACATCTTGGTGGAACGATTGGCAAGCAGCTTCCGACCTATCTGCCGACATTTGTCACATTTACGTTAATCGGAATCTGGCACGGTGCCGGCTGGGGATTTATCGTTTACGGATTCTATAACGCTCTTGTCATTATCCTGGGGATGATGTGTACGCCTGTCTTCGGCCTTATGAAAAAGAATCTTCATATTCCGGAGAAGAGCTTTGGCTGGAAAATATGGGGGATTGTCCGTACTTTTCTGATTATGGTTTACGGCAAAACTCTTTCCCGCGCGGAAAATCTGCCGGCTGCTTTGACCATGATCCGTAAATCATTTTTCTGGGGTGGAGAAGGCAGTGTTCTTTCCCGTCTGACGGCTATGGGGCTCAATGGTCCGAATCTCACACTTCTCCTGCTTGCCATCGCAGTTTTTTTCACTGTGAGTGTAATCCAGGAAAATGGAACCGACATACGCCCGGCCCTAGCTGAAAAAGCCCTGCCGGTCCGATGGATTGTCTACTTCGCGCTGATCATATCCATCGTCATTTTCGGCGTATACGGGGAAGGTTATTCTGCCAGTGAATTTGTATACAGGAATTACTAAAAATGCAAAACAAACCAGAAATCGTGACGGATCACGGTCAGTCAGACACCATTGCAGAAAAACAGAAAATATCGCTTTCTCTACGTTTCCGGGTTCTGCTTTTTTTCGTGATCCTCTGCCTGCTTGGCGTCTACCTGCTGAATGTCTTTGATATGAAGGACGATAAAGGAGCCGAAAAGGTTTTCCGGACTTTTTACGCGGAAAAAAAGAATTCTCTGGACGGAATCTACATTGGATCAAGTTCAGCGTATCGTTTCTGGATCCCACCTTACGCGTATGAAAAAAACGGAATGACCATTTCCAACCTTGGTACAGGCTCTCAGCCGGTCGTACTTCAGAAGTATATCATCGGAGAAGCGCTGAAAACACAGCCGGATATGAAAGTTGTCATCATTGATATCCGCAGCATGCTGAAAAATGACAAACGCCTGAAGGAAGCGGACATCCGGAGAGTGACGGATTCTTTCCACCCATACGAATTCCTCCTTCGTCCTTCCAGGAACCGGATCAACGCGATTGATGCTTCTCTGGATTATTTCCGGAATGAAGGAGCGGATATTGAATATAATAAATATTACTATTATTTCCCTTTCCTGAAATACCATAACCGCTGGCAGAGTGACATCCGGTTAAAAGATCTCAGTGGTGTCCAGTTCAGGAATCGTTTTAAAGGCTTTGTCTTCACGAAATCCGGAAGTCTGAGCGTCAAAAAACTGGAACCGCCGGTTTATACCGATACAGAGGCGGAAACCATGGATCAGGAGAAGCAGAACGTACTTCGCGATCTGATTCGTTACTGTAAAACTCTCGACCAGGAGGTCCTTTTTGTATCAGCGCCGTATCAGATTTCAGAAGCGGAACAGGAACAGCTGAATATCTGCTCCAGGATCATCATGCAGTCCGGCCTGACACTTCTGAATTTTAATCAGGCTCAGGATACCGCCTGGATGGGACTGGACTGGAGTACGGATTTTATGGATACGAAACATGTCAATGTGTATGGAGCCATGAAGTATACTTCTTATCTGTCACGTTATCTCAGTGAACATATGGAACTGCCGGATCACCGGAACGATGAGGCTTATCGCAGCTGGGACAGGGCAAAGGAACGCTTCCATAGCAGGCTGGAAAAGCTGGAAGCTCTGAAAAAAGAAGGTGCGCTTCAGCTGAATTCAGATGAATGACAGGTATGGATTAAGAGATGTCGTAACCGGCTGGCAGAAAAAATGATCTGCCGGCCGGTCGTTTTATCCAAACGTAAATCCGAAATACGGCGCGAAACCGTCAGCTTTCTGTGTAAAACAGGAGGACAGAAGGGGTATCGTTTCCTGATCGATACTGTCACGGGCAATCATTCCCTGTACATATGTCTCCTTTTCTTCCGGCACTGCCGGTGTGCGATAAAGGATTTCCTCCTGCCCGCAGAAAAGAAGGAGTCCTGACAGTCCTGCATCCAGTTCCTGCTGACGGAGTCCTTTGGGGTAAATCAGTTCAGGGATATACATTTTTCCTTCAGGACTTTTTTCAAGGGTACAGATCATCATTTCATTCAGAAGGAAAAAGCCGCCATCCCGGCAACAGCGTTTTTCATACGCGAGAGCTTTTTCACTCAGACGGATATGAACCGTATCTTCCAGCAGTTTCTCCCGGAGCGCCTGATAATCTGAAGCACTGATCCTTTTTATCCGTCGATCTTCCTGACCTGTCTGTTCGGAAAAAGAGAGCGGGAGCCGGCTTCGACGGAACGGACGTTCCCTCACGGGGAAAAGCGGAACATATCCCAGAGGCTCATAAAAAGCCACCAGCTCATTGCTGGCAGGGGAAAGCATGGAAACGGCGCCATTACTGACTGCTCTGTCCCTGGCGAAAGCAGTCAGGACTGAACCGGAACCTTTCTCCCGAAAGTCCGGATCGGTCGCGATTGCGTAACTGACCAGGACCGGACAGGAAATCTGACCGTTTTTTCCGGGGATCATCAGATCTCCCA
>CAMNJG010000158.1 GCA_946541285.1 uncultured Clostridia bacterium | reverse complement strand
GTTTCCCTAACTCGATGAAATTCCGGAGCATCTGTGCTCCACAGGGGGTCATGATGGATTCCGGATGGAACTGAACTCCGTAAGTGTGGGTTCCGTGAACCCGGATCCCCATGATTTCCCCATCTTCCGTCACCGCTGTTACCTCCAGCTGTTCCGGGATGGTATCCCGCAGCACCGCGAGGGAGTGATAGCGGGCAACCGGCGTGGTTTCCGGACAGTCGAGGAAAAGCGGACAGGACAGATCCAGGGTCGTGTCGCTCTGTTTTCCGTGCATCAGTTCCGAAGCATAGGAGACAGTGGCACCGAAAACTTCGCAGATTGCCTGATGTCCCAGGCAGACTCCGAGTACCGGGATGTTTCCGGTAAAGGCCAGGACCGCTTCTTCGCAGACTCCGCTTTCAGAGGGTTTTCCCGGACCAGGGGAAAGAATCAGCGCGTCCGGTTTCATCGCTTCGATCTCAGAGATGCTTTTTTCGTCATTTTTGATGACCTGGATATCGGGCTCAATCATACCGATCATCTGGTAAAGGTTGTAGGAAAAGCTGTCGTAGTTGTCAATCAGTAAAATCATTCCACCAGTTCCTCCGCTGTTTTCAGGGCATCGATCACGGCAGCCGCTTTATTCAGGCATTCCTGATATTCTTTTTCCGGAACAGAGTCCGCGACGATCCCCGCGCCGCTGCGGACAAAGACTTTTCCGTTGCGCCGGTAGGCGATACGGATACCGATGCAGAGATCAAGGTTCTGTTTGAAATCAATGTAGCCGATGGCGCCGCCGTAGATTCCCCGTTTGTTCTGTTCGATGTCATTGATCAGCTGACAGGCCCGGATTTTCGGGGCACCGGAGAGCGTCCCGGCCGGGAGTACGGAGGCTACCGCGTCCAGCGGACTTTTGTCTCCGGCAAGTTCTCCGCGGACTGTGGAACCGATGTGCATGACATGGGAGAACCGGAGGATTTCATGGAGTGTTTCAACCTGTACGCTCCCGAAGCTGCTGACTTTTCCCAGATCGTTTCTTCCGAGATCCACCAGCATATTGTGTTCCGCCAGTTCCTTTGGATCGGCGAGCAGATCTTCTTCCAGCCGGCGGTCTTCCTCAGGCGTCGATCCTCTCGGCCTGGTTCCCGCCAGTGGGAACGTGTGAATGATGCCGTTTTCGATTTTGACGAGTGTTTCCGGAGACGCGCCCGCTGTCTCCAGAGTGCTGCTGGAAAGATAGAACATATATGGCGACGGGTTGATGGTGCGGATCATCCGGTAGAAATTGAGCAGCGTACCTTCGTAATCCGCGTCCAGCCGGTTGGAAAGAACAATCTGGAAAATATCGCCCTCCCGGATATGGTATTTTGCCTTTTCGACCATGGAGCAGAACTGTTCCCTGCTGAAAAGAGAACGGATTTCACTTTTCAGGCGTCCCGGTGTATCCGTCGCCGGAGTGCCGTGGCGGATGAGATCCTCAAGATTCCGGAGTTCCATCAGCGCGCGGTTATATTCCGTGTCACAGTGTTCCAGTGATATATTGACGATCAGGATGATTTTCTGCCGGTAATGGTCGAAGCAGATCAGTTTATCGAAGAGCATGAGGTCGACATCGTTGAAACCTTCCGTATCCTCTGCGTCCAGATGCAGCGACGGCTCGGAATATTTCAGGTAGTCGTAGGAAAAGTATCCCATCAGTCCACCGGTAAACGAAGGGAGTCCTTCAAAGGACGCGCTTTTCTGCTGCTCGATGATCTGCCGGATATATGCGCCGGGATCTTCTGTTTCAAAAGACAGATCCCCGATTTTCATCTGTCCGTTCAGACAGGTGATCTCCAGTTTCGGATCGAAGCCGAGAAAGGTGTAGCGTCCCCATTTCTCGCTGTCGCTGATGGATTCCAGAAGAAAACAATGTTCGGAAACATTTTTCAGGATTCGCAATACCTGTATGGGAGTGGTGAAATCCGAGAGGATTTCCTTACTGACGGGCGCTGTCCGGCAGCTGGGATCCGCTGCCGCCGCTGCTTTGATGGTGTTGAGATCAGGATAAATCATGGAGCCTCCTGTCATCTGCGGAGCATCCGTGTCAGCCGGATGCCGGAAAGGATTCTGCAGGGTCAGGAGATTCCGGAGAAAAGGAGTGGGGCGGTATGTGGATTGTCCACACGCCTTCCCTGTGGTTTTCCGGGAATGAAAAAATCCCTGACAGAATCGGACGGATTCTGCCAGGGACGAATTCTTCTGTAAAAGATCCGCGGTGCCACCCCGGTTTACGGCCTTTTGCCGTACGCTCAGCAGGATACTGACATATCCCCGGCCTCTGACGCGTGCCTGACGTCGCAGAATACTGGGATCCCTGAATCGATCTGTTCACTGCGCCCTCCGCGGTCCATTTGATGGTTTGTTTTCCGCCTGATTCTCAGCATCGCAGGCTCTCTGTGGGAGCATCACCACCGTTATCTCCGCTTCAACGGTTTGAAGTGCTATGAATTTTTTACTAAATTACTACGGTTTTTCTGTAAAGTCAAGAACTTTTTGCGATATTTCGATTTTACCGGTGATTTCTGCTGCGACTCAGTGCCCGGTCACGGAAACAGAAATACTGCCCGGAATGGAGTCCCGAATTGTTCCGCCTGCTGTCCTGAGCGCAGTATTTGCATTTTGTCATCCTGAACGGAGCGTAGCGGAGTGAAGGATCTTTCCTGTTCCTCAGAATGACAGAATGCACTAATGGTTGCGGAAGAACCAGTTTCGTTCACTACATTTCCTTTTATGTTTATGTGCTTTCCGGAATCTCGATGGTAACGACGGTCCCGCCGCTTTCGCGGGATGTGATCGTCAGACTGCCGCCACACATCATTTCCAGACGTTCCCGGATATTGTCCAGGGCGATATGTGTCCTGTCATCACTGACCGGTTCATAGCCGGGGCCTGTATCCATGATGACGATCCGGCTTCCGTTTTCGGTTTCACCGGTCCGGATGGTGATCTCCAGCGGTGCCGTTTCCGGGTCCATGCCGTGCTTGACCGCGTTTTCCACGAGGGGCTGCAGGGTCAGCGGCGGGAGATGGAACATGGTGTGCGGTGTGTCAAAGTGTACAATCAGATGGTTTTCGAAGCGTATCTGCTCTACGGCGAGATAAGCCCGTGTATGCTCCAGCTCTTCCAGGAAGGGAATGGTTTTCGCCCGGGCGATGGCGGAGAAGTTTTTCCGCAGGTAGGTCGTGAAATCCAGTATCGTCTGCTGCGCTTTCTCAGCGTCCTGTCTGCAGAGATAGTAGATACTGGTCAGCGTATTGTAGATGAAATGCGGGCGCATCTGCAGCACCATGATGCTGGCGCGCTGCAGGGCGTTTTCCTCCTGACGGCGGATATCCTGTTCTACCTGGTCCATGAGGATAAAGAGGAACAGGAACATGGCAGCGAAAGCCGTCCCCAGGACGATGGAATACAGTCCGTAGCAGGCCATCTGGATCAGCATGGAGACCATCGGCGCAATGAAATAAATCAATAACGCGGAGAAATGTTTGCGGCTCAGTCTGTCCCGCCGCCGGAACAGCATGACCAGGTTGAAGCCCATGATCAGGATCGGGGGCAGGAGCAGCAGTGGATACCATGGTCCCCGGTGATAGGCGTTGTCCGGTGTGAAATAGTAGATCCCGGTAGTGAACTGCGTCACCAGCAGGAGCATAAAATAGATCAGCCACAGGAACAGGGTGATGTCCAGTACCGGATTGTGCTTCCAGTCCTCCCCGCAGGAATGCAGCATATACAGAGACAGCAGCGGCATGAGAACCGAGGAGAACAGGGACTCCAGAAAGAGCAGGAGCTGCGTGGCAGTGGCCCGGTCCGTGAACAGGTACATGATCTGTCCCAGTAAATTACACAGGACATACAGGATCATGAGGGTAAAAAAGCAGATAAAGAACTGTTTGGTTTTTCTTTCTACTTTGTGGACGATGAC
>CAMNJG010000157.1 GCA_946541285.1 uncultured Clostridia bacterium | reverse complement strand
TCGATCCGGAGAAACAGATCATCACGCATCAGGACCGGGAACAGGCGATGAGCCGAAGGATGCAGGGGGAAAAGCTCCCCGCTCCGGCCGACGCTGATGAAAAGCTGGCGAAGATAATTTTGAAGGCGTGCGAATTCAATCCGAAGGATCGATATGACACACCGGACGCAATGATGCGGGCACTGAAGGAAATCGTACAGGAAAAAAAGGGTCCGGTTAAAAAAGCAAGGAAAAAATGGATCCTTCCCTTATGCGCTGCCGTGGCTCTGCTGATCACCGGGAGTATAATCTTTTTGAGCCGGACTTCCGGCCGCGTGCCGGCGGGGAATAGCGTATTCCAGGATTATTATGGAATCCGGTTTGCTTTGCCCGACGGGTTTGAAACGGATCCTGAACAAAGCACGGAAGAAATACCTGTCTGGATCAGGGAACATTTGAGAATCGGCTTTCAATGGGAAGATCATGAATACAGCCTGGATGGGGAGCATTCGATCATGATTGCCGGCATAGAGGCGATATTCAATCCGGAACGAATGCTGCCTTCCGGTCCGGATAAATACATTTTTGCTTCTTTCCGCAATCCAGTACAGGAGAAAGGCGGGTCAATCAGTATTTTTCTTGTGGGACCTGAGGAAGAACTGGTTAACGAAAAAAATTCAGCGGATTTTCTCGGAATGCTGACCGGAGCGGAGCAGATTGCGGAAACATCCGTTTTACAGAGCAAATGAGATGAAAGATACAATCATCGCATGAAGGCTACAGTCTCCTGAAAGCCAGTCCTTTAGGCCGATCAGACACTTCATGCAGAGAAGAGTAACTTTCGGGAAAATGCAGTCTTCGGAAAATCTGGGACAAGAACGGAAAGGAGCAAAAAAATGGAAATCTGGATGAATCGGGGAAGAGGCAGAAGACTGCAGACAAAGCGCATCCCGGCAAGAGCGTTTTTTTTCGTGGCGCTGATTTTTCTTTTCGCGGGACGGCTTTTGACCGGGGTGCCGGCCTTGGCGGAGGAAGAATCGGAAAAAATCAGCTTTCGGTTTATCGACAACGAGGAGGTCAGGGGTTTTAAAACCGATTATGGTTTCAGTGAAGACAGGGCATGGGTCAGCGGGCTGGACCAGCAAACGTATCTGATCAATCCGGCCGGCGAAATCATCTATACGGTTCCCAAACGCGTAGTGATGGAGGATACTTCGGAAGAAGTCGTGTTTGACCGTTTTTATCCTGTGGAAAACGGCGTTGCCTGGTTTACAGGCCGAACCCGTCACAGTAGTGTCCTCAGTGAAACAGACATTTCGTTTATCATTGATAAAGACGGAAACGAAATCGCTTGTTTTATGAACACAGAGGACGTAACCTGCTATATCGCCGGCCGTACGAATGATCGTTTTTTGCTTGTATGGAATGATATCAGCGGACTGACCGGAAAATTATACTTCATTCCGATCGGATTGGACGGCCAGGCTGCCGATGTTCCCCGCCTGATGACGGACGAAACCGCATATGGTTACGCGACTGAAGTAGAAGACATGGGAGAAGGTGTTTTCTTCTGGGCCGGAGTTGATGACGATGACCAGGAATTCCACGCGTATTATAACCTCAACAGCAATACTGTTCAGAAATCATTTGACTACGCCTGCTATAACAGTGGAAGCATTTTCTATAAGGGACGCACATTATCCAAGGGGTATTTACTGACTGTGGACCAGCTGCAGGAAGACCGTGTCAATCTTGTCATTTCCAACGGGCAACAGTACAAGGAAGGGATTAACGCACTGTCCCAGTACGGAAACGTCTGGATGGACGGACCGCTTTACGGGGGAGAACCTCCGTTCGACAACTATATTTATGATCGGACAGGCACAAAACTGGATATACCGGATGAAATCGGTCGTTATGGTTTTGCGGATGTGTCGGCTTCCGATGACGGATATGTACTGTTTCAGGAATCGTCTCCAACCGGCAAAACACTTCTTTCCATGATGGATCCTGATTACCGTTTTCTGTATGTCCAGAAAACGTTTCCTGAAGAGATCACGCTGTTTATCGGAAGAGGCGGCTATGTGACAGTCAAATGGAGAAACCAACGAGGCGAAGAATTTGTTTACGGTGTCATTGACCGCGCGGGCGATCTGCATACTTTTGAAGACGACCTGTCCGTATTCCCGGACCTGGCGAAACTTCGTTTCAAAGGCTTCGGAAGCGGTTGGCTGCTGGAGACGAGTGCGCATCTGGGAGACCCAAACTGGACCAAAGCAACGGCGGTCATCCGCAGCCTGGATGGCCGGGAGGAAATCAGCTCACTGAAGCGTACTTCCGATACACGTACGTTGGATGGCGTTATCACCGGCACAAGGATTCCGGATCTGTCGCAGGCAAAGCCGGTCGGTTTGGCTGTAACCGAAAATGCCGCCACGGAAATGACGAGTGAGGATGAAGTTCGCGCCATGGCGGAAGACGGTATCATTTATCTGGAAAAGCGGCTGAATCAGAAACAGGACGTACTGCTGTTTGAAAAGGAAGGAATTCGCCTGACCTGCCGGATCATCCCGAATGATGGCTGGGTCTTCACGTTGGAGAATAATCATCCGGAGAACAAGGAAGCTTTTGCGACCTTGAGTACTGAGGCGGAATATGATGGAATAACGATATCAGGAAGCGGAGGCCATACCTACAGCGTTTCCGCGGGAAAAACGTCAGGGTTCAGCGCTCGCTTTGAAACAGAAAGAGAGTTTATGATCGCCATGGGGCAGTACAGCCAGAGATTGGGCGAACTGCCGCTGACGGAAATCACGATCCATTTTACCGTGGGTATCGGGCACAACGTTGTTGACTACACCCGCACACTTCGCTCCGCATCCTGGTCTGAGGATGGGCTTGGCGTACTGTACGAGGAGTTTGTCGGGGATTATCAATATAATGGCAATCTGATCTATTCCGTTTACAGGATTCCGAATGAACGGCAGGCCGCTTTTGTGATCAGGAACAGAACGGATACGGAACTGATTACAGGACCAAGCAGCCTGTATCTGTTGAGCAGACGCTTTGTGAACGGCAGTAAAAGCGGCGATTCGCTCAAAATCGAAATTCAGCCCGGAGGAATTGCCATCGTGTCGTTCGGGGATATCGATCAGCTGTATACGAAGCATCAGGTCGCAGACGGAATTCCACTGAACCTGGAACTGTCTATACCGCTTCCGGGCGATGAAGCTCATACTGTCTTCAGCCTGAGCCTCGGACAAATCAGCAATACACCGGAGAAGAAAGATAAAATTACCTATATTCCACCGAAGCCAGGCTCGAAAGAAGATGAAAAAGGGAACAGAGTTGAGGTGTCTGTTCCGGAAGAAAACAAAACTGACGAACCGGATGATTACCTGGAGGAAGGATTTGAACTCATTGATGACTGCCTTTTCCGGAACGGGGAATTGTTCTGCGATTTTTCCGCATTCGGTGGTGTGCGTCAGATCCGGCAAATTGGCGACCAGTTCTGGATTATCACACGAGACGGATATTTCTATGTCATGAACCTGAATCTCCAGACCATGAGTGAAAACATGATTCCACTGAATCCGGAAGCGAAATACGTCCTGAATGAATATGGCCTGTTTGAGACGATCTATGAGAATTTCAGGCCGATTGTGTCCAGAAGAATTGCCGCGGACGGTTCTGTCCTGAGTGAGTATGAGAACATGGACGTGGAGGATATCCTTGCTCCGTACCGGAGATAAAAACCGTATGCGGCAACACAGCATACTGAAAGAGAAGCGCATAAAAAATGGAAAAATGGTTTTGCCTGCTGTTTACTATCATGATTGCGGCAACAGTTACGACCGGGATCACGGAAACAGTGAACCAACAGGAACCTTTCGTGCAGGAATCAATGGAAGATCTTATCATTAAAGACCTGGATCAGCTGGACGAAACGATCAGAAGCTACTATCAGGCGATGATCAATGAAA
>CAMNJG010000156.1 GCA_946541285.1 uncultured Clostridia bacterium | reverse complement strand
GTGATATAGTTTTTTGAACAAAATGACAGGAACATGGAGGATGGACCATTGGCAAATCAGAATACGAAAGAAGGCCGGAAAAGCAGGACCGCCAGAACACGCGCGGATTCTGAACGGGTGGGGGAAAGGCAGTTAAGTAAACTCAGGAGACATGAACTGCTGCAGATTCTGGTCAGTCAGAGCAGGGAAATCGATCGTCTCAAAAATGAAATCACAAGGTTGCAGGATCAGCTGAATGACCGCAGACTGAAGATTTCATCCTGCGGTACGCTGGCGGATGCCTCCCTGGCAGTATTTGATGTACTGGAAAGTGCGCAGAAAGCGGCGGATCTGTATCTGGAAAATATAAAACGTATGGCAGGCTCTGACGAACCGGAACAGCAGGCAGAGGCTTCCGGACAGAAGAGGGAAGCGGAAGCCCCGCAGCCGGAGAGTGGCGTGCGCGGACAGGAATAGAGGTTCAGATGAAATGGCTAAGACAAGCATGAGACGTGATCTTCCGACGACACAGGAACTGGAAGCAGAACTGAAGCGGGTAACGGACAAAAGTACCTTCAGGGTGACGCTCCGGAGTACGATCTATACTCTGATTACGGTATCGGCGATCGCGGTACTGGTTGCGGTCCTGCTGCTGCCGGTACTCCGTATCTACGGTACCTCGATGGCTCCGCTTCTCAAAGAAGGCGACCTGGTGCTGTCCATGAAACAGGGAGAATGTAAGCAGGGCGATATCATCGCATTTTATTATAATAATAAAATTCTTGTAAAAAGAGTCATTGCCGTTGCCGGCGAATGGGTGGACATCAAGGAGGACGGTACCGTCTATGTCAATGACCAGCCTCTGGATGAGTCCTATCTCCAGGAGGGAACCGCGTTTGGCGAGTGTGATATCGATCTGCCGTACCAGGTGCCGGATTCCCGTATTTTTGTAATGGGGGACAACCGGGCGGTTTCCATCGATTCGCGAAATTCTTCCATCGGCTGTGTCGCGGAGGAGCAGATTGTCGGGAAGATTGTGTTCAATCTGTGGCCGCTGACGGATTTCGGACCGCTGCGCTGATGCAGTTTTCCCGGAACTGCGGCCGTGCGAAAACGGTGGAACGGTACAGTTTCTTATGCGGTTTACAGGACGTCTGAATATCGCGGTAAAAGATTACGTCGAAAAAGAAAGCGCGGAGATCCAGGAAGGATCTCCGCGCTGTGTTATTTTTGACAGGATTCCCGTTTTTCGCGGGCAGTCCTCCGGATATGAAACCGCCTGTCCGGGTTTTTTATGCTTTGATGATTCTGACGCGGATGACGCCTTCAATAGCTTCCAGATCATGGATCGTCTGGTCCGTAATTTTGGAGTCCAGGTCCAGCATCGTATAAGCAAAACCATCGCGGCTGCGGTTGGTCAGATTACTGATGTTGTGGGCTGTTACAGTGTTGGTGATCTGTCCGATCATCTGCGGGATGTTTTTATGCATGACCGCGATCCGGCTTTCTGTCCGGCAGCAGCCCATGTCGATTGCCGGGAAGTTTACGGAATTCTTGATGTTGCCGTGTTCGATATAGTCCATCATCTGGCTGACGGCCATTTCCGCGCAGTTGTCTTCCGCGTCATCTGTCGAAGCGCCGATATGTGGAGTGACAATCGTATTTTCCATACGGATGACATCTTCATCCGGGAAGTCTGTTACATATTTGGCGACAATCCCGTACTCCATGGCTTTTTTCAGGGCCGCGCAGTCCACGATTGAGCCACGGGCATAATTGAGGAGAATACATCCGTGCTTCAGGTCATCAAATACCTCCGCGTTGATCATGCCGTTGGTCTCATCATTGGCGTGTACATGGACAGTCAGGTAATCCAGTTCCGGGAGCATTTCCTTCATGTCTGTGACGATCCGGATACTGTTGGAGAGGTTCAGGGCATTGCGGACCGACAGATACGCGTCGTAACCGATTACTTTCATGCCGAGACGGACAGCGGTGTTGGCGACAAGTCCGCCGATACCGCCCAGGCCGATGACACCCAGTGTCTTGCCTTTGATTTCCGTGCCCTTGAACTGGCTTTTTCCGTTTTCAACCTGCTTGGCGACGGTCAGTTCTCCCGGTCTCAGGCTGGTGGCCCATTCCGACGCGGAAAGTATGTTCCGGGACGCCGCGATCATTCCGCCGAAAACCAGTTCTTTCACGGCATTGGCGTTGGCACCTGGTGTGTTGAAGACGACAATTCCCTTCGCGGCACATTCCTTGAACGGGATATTGTTGACGCCGACACCGGCTCTGGCGATGCAGAGGAGGCGGTCGGAGAATTCCATGTTTTTCATGTTCTGGCTTCTGACGATGATGCCATCGGCTTCCGTAACGTCATCGATGAGTCTGTATTCTTCGGTAAGCTGTCCGAGACCGACAGGCGAGATTTTATTGAGTGTGGCGATTCTGTACATGATAATAATTATTATTTCCTTCCTGAGAGATAGCGTTTTCTTACAATATATACCCGGATATGTCTGATTTGATTACCGGTTCGCGAGTTCAAAATCCTTCATGAACGAGATCAGCGCGTCTACACCTTCGTCCGGCATGGCATTGTAGAGGCTGGCCCGCATACCGCCGACAGAGCGGTGCCCCTTGAGGTTGACGAGTCCTTTTTCCTTTGCCTCCGCGACGAATTTTGCGTTCAGCTCATCGTTACCGGTGGTGAAGACCACGTTCATGTGAGAGCGGTCCTCGGCCTGGACCGGAGCGTTGAAGAGGCTGCTGTTGTCAATCACAGTGTAGAGTTTTGTGGCCTGCTCCAGATTATGCTGCTGAATGGCGCGGACTCCGCCCTGTTTTTTGATCCACTGGAATGTCAGACCCGCGATATAGATGGAGAAACATGGCGGTGTATTATACATGGAGCCTTTGTCTGCGTGAATCTTGTAATCCAGATAAACCGGCGTGTTTTCCGGGGCATGCCCCAGAAGATCCCTGCGGATGATGACAATTGTGACACCGGCCGGACCGACATTCTTCTGCGCGCCTGCGTAGATCAGTCCGAAATCCCCGACATTGTATTCTTCCGCGAGAAAATTGGAGGACTGGTCAGCGGCCAGCAGAATCCCGCCGGTATCCGGGATGTAGTTGTATCTGGTACCGTAGATCGTGTTGTTGGTTGTAATGTAGACATAATCCGCATCGCTGCGGAAATCCGCGGCCCCAAGCTTCGGAACCCAGGTGAACCCGTCCTGTTCGGAGGAAGCGGCTACCCGGATGTCACCGAATTTCGTGGCTTCCGTATATGCTTTTTTGGCCCAGGTGCCGGTGACGATATAATCTGCTTTTCCGGTATTGCGAAGCAGATTGAGCGGAACCATGGAAAACTGCAGTGTTCCGCCGCCCTGCAGGAACAGGACGGAATAGTTGTCCGGAATCTTCATGAGATCCCGGAGATCCGCTTCCGCAGTATCGATGATATTCTGGTAATCCTGTGAGCGGTGACTCATTTCCATGACGGACATACCGCAGCCTTTGTAGTTGAGCAGATCATCTCTTGCTTCTTCCAGTACAGGCAGCGGAAGAGTGGATGGCCCCGCTGAAAAATTAAAAACTCTATCCATATTATAACCTCCGGACCGGGCAGCACCAGGATACAGGACCGGGCGCGCTGAATCTGAAAAACTGCCGTCATGTGTTGCAGTCCGGACAGTTTCTCTGTTAAAAATCGAAAACCTGTATGAATTCTGTGAAGGAGAATGCAGTATACATACAATCCAGTCACAAAACTACGCAGAAAAATGGTAAAATTGATGTGATTATATTAACGAAATCATAATGACTTATTATACTATCCTTCGATTTTCAGTGCAACGATGAGTTTTACTTCTGATGAAATTATTTATAACTAACCCCCCAAAAGGTGATACACTCTTATTGAAGAGGAAAATCAGAGTTAAAGCTTGTGAAAATAATACTTTTCTCATCACAGAGGACATGATTGCAGGATTGT
>CAMNJG010000155.1 GCA_946541285.1 uncultured Clostridia bacterium | reverse complement strand
GCGGCCCTGGCGCCGGCCCGCATGGGGCTCAGGACCCTGATGCTGTCGATGACACTGGAAGCAATCGCCATGATGCCCTGCAATCCCTCGATCGGAGGAACCGGCAAAGGACATCTGGTCCGGGAGATCGACGCCCTGGGCGGAGAAATGGGTGTCAACATCGACAAGACGTTTTTGCAGAGCCGGATGCTGAACACCGCCAAGGGACCGGCCGTCCATTCCCTGCGGGCGCAGGCGGACAAGCAGCGGTATCATGAAGAAATGAAGCGTACCATCGAACACACGCCGCTGCTGGATCTGAAACAGGCGGAAGTGGTGGAAATCCTCACGGAAAACGGCCGCGTCACCGGGATCGTGACCAGGACCGGCGCGGTTTATCAGGCACAGACCGTCATCATCGCGACCGGGACATTCCTGGCCGGAAAGATTTTCATCGGAGAGTCTTCTTTTGATTCCGGGCCGAACGGCATGGCGGCGTCTGTCGAACTGTCGGACAGCCTGCGGAAGCTGGGGATCCCCCTGCGCCGTTTCAAAACCGGGACCCCGGCGCGGATCGACGCGAAATCCATCGATTTCAGTAAAATGACTGTGCAGCACGGAGATGATCCGACAGTACCGTTCTCCTTTATGAATGAAAGTCCCGGGGACAATCAGATCGACTGCTGGCTGACCTATACCAACGAAAGCACCCACGACATCATCCGCCGGAATTTTGAACGTTCCGCGCTGTTTACAGGCGATATCGTCGGGGTCGGGCCGCGTTACTGCCCGTCCATCGAGACAAAGATCGCCCGTTTCCCGGACCGGAAGCGTCATCAGCTGTTCATCGAGCCGGAAGGCCTGAGTACCGATGAGATGTACATCCAGGGCATGTCCTCCAGCCTTCCGGAGGATGTACAGGAACAGTTCTACCGCTCCATCGAGGGACTGGAAAACGCACGGATCATGCGCCCGGCCTACGCGATCGAATACGACTGTATCAATCCACTGGACCTGAAATCAACGCTGGAAAGCCGGATTGTGGAGAATCTGTTCTTCGCGGGGCAGACCAACGGCAGCTCCGGCTACGAGGAAGCCGCCGCCCAGGGACTGATCGCCGGGATCAACGCCGCGCAGAAAGTCAGAGGAGCGGAGCCACTGATCCTGGATCGTTCCGAGGCGTATATCGGCGTCCTGATCGACGACCTGGTGACGAAAGGGACCAATGAACCGTACCGGATGCTGACCTCCCGGGCGGAGTACCGGCTGACCCTGCGGCAGGACAATGCCTGTGACCGCCTGACAGAACGCGCGTACCGGATCGGCCTGGCGACAGAGGAACGCTATCAGCGCTATCTGCGGATCAAAGCGGATACGGAACAGGAAATCCGCCGTCTGCAGACCACCAAAGTCCGTCCGGAGCAGCTGAACCCGTACCTGGAAAAGATCGGGAGCACACCAGTGAATGAAAGTGTCAGTCTGGCGGAGCTGCTGCGCCGCCCGGAGGTGACCTATGAAGGGCTGAAGGAAATCGACCCGGAGCGTCCGGAACTGTCGTGCCACAGCCAGGTGCAGGTATCCGTCAACATCAAGTATGAAGGATATATCCAGAAGCAGATGCGGCAGATCAGCCGTTTCCGCAAACTTGAGTCACGGAAGCTTCCGGCGGATCTCGATTATATGTCATTGGAGGGCATCCGGATCGAAGCGCGGGAAAAGCTGGCGGAGCGCCGGCCGGATTCCGTGGGACAGGCCTCCCGGATTTCCGGGGTATCGCCGGCGGACATCAACGTGCTCCTGATCCATCTGGAGAAACGGAAATACGCGGAAGGGAACCGCTCGGGATCGCGGGAATCCGCAGAAGGAAAAAAGACAGACGGTGAGCAGGATGAATAGTTTACCGGAACGTGATATCGCGGAGCGCGAGAAATCGGCCCGATACGGAGAACAGACTGCGGTCGTAGAAAACATGGACGGTGAGCGGGATGAATAAACGACTGGAACATTACATCACGGAACACGGGCGGCTTGTGGGCCTGGACGGTCAGGCCGCGGAAAAACTGGAACACTACATGGAGCTGGTGCTGAAGTACAACGAATCAGTGAATCTGACGGCCATCACGGACCGGGATGAATTTGTCGTCAAGCACCTGATCGATTCCCTGGACCTGATCCATGACCAGCGCTACCGGAAAGCGGCGTCTGTCATGGATGTCGGGACAGGCGCGGGCCTGCCGGGCATTCCCCTGGCGATCGCGTCACCGGACAAGGAGTTTGTCCTGATGGACTCCCTGGCGAAACGGGTGAAAATCGTCGGAGAGATCGCCGCGGAGCTGGGGCTTGACAATGTAACGGCGATCCACGGCCGGGCAGAGGAACTGGCCCGGGACGCGGCGTACCGGGAGCAGTTTGACCTCTGTGTGTCCCGTGCCGTGTCCGGCCTCAGCGTCCTGGCGGAGTACTGCCTTCCTTTCGTCCGGAAAGGTGGCTGGTTCGTTTCATATAAAGGAAAAAACTACGCAGAGGAAGTGGACAGCGCTTCCGGCGCGCTGAAAAAGCTGGGAGGCCGCCTGGACGCGGTCGAGGAAAACATCCTGCAGGAGTATGGCCTGTCCCACGCGCTGCTGTACATCTTTAAGTATAAAAGCACACCGGACGCCTACCCGCGCCGGGCCGGCATCCCGCAGAAAAAGCCGCTGTAAGGAATCCACGAATAGCCGGCTCAGCAATGGGCCGGTTTTTCTGAAAATATGATTTACATTTATTTCTATTAATGATAAAATAAAGAAAATTGATCACTGTTAATTTTCATACTAAAATCATAAGATAACGAAAGCCCGCAATCAGGGGATTTCTCTGGTTGCGGGCTTTTGCTACGATTCACCTGACGGTTCAATTTTCGGAGGCCATCAGGCGTTGGATTTCCTGTTCTGTCAGACCAGTATAATCGATAATCTGAGGAACTGTCAGACCGTCACTGATCATTTTACAGGCCCGTTGTAAATTCTGCTTCTGAAGATCTCTGAGTTCAGAATCCTTTTTCTGAAGCTGATCTTCTTTTTGCTGAATGACGGAATCCTTTTCCTTAACAGCAATGGCGATCATATCTTTGAGAGCTTTGTTCATATCCATGGGTTCCTCCTCCTGTTCGGTGTAAGAAATATGCGCGCCTGCCACCTGGTTCAACAATCGGACCGTCTGACGGTTCAATTTTCGGAATTCTTCGTCCTGATCAACGATGTAGAGCAGGTCTTCATAACTGTTGGAATACTTGATATACTCCAATACCTGCTTCAGCGGTGTGGTGAGCCTCGAAAATTCCTCCGGCAGAATCCCGGCTGGTTCGATCAGGTTCAGGGCGTAGTCCGGGACAAACGAGCGGAACCGGTCCCTGCCGTCTTCCCAGTTCAGCATCCCGTGAAGCGTCCGTGGCCCGTCCCATGGATCCGGACTGTAATAGATGACCAGGGAGATGACCGGGATCAGCCGGTCCCCTTTCTTCATACCGGAAAGGAATTCCGTCCCCGGCTGCAGTTTCGCAGCAGGATCGCGTTTCTCCTGTTTCGCGGCCTGACGCTCGGCTTCATACGCGCGGGCAGCGGCCTGTACCTGTGAAGAATACTGCATCGCATCGTATAACATATTGCGTACCGGCATGGCCAGATGCACTTTCGCCTGATTCTCTATTCCCAGAATCAGATAGGTTCTTTCCCCATCGGTCATGGAAACCAGTGCCTGCAGCAGGTCACGGAAACGCTCCAGCCGGGTTTCCGTATCGATTCCAAAGGGCAGAAGCACCTGATCCGTATCCAGCGGCCGGAGCATTCCGGGATCAACCTGGAGCCCTGTTTCCGCCAGAAAGAAATTGAACGCGTCCGCGAAAATCCGCGGATCCTGAAAATATTCCTTCAGAATGCTGTCTTCGTTACTCAATATTCTACCTCCATTATAGTACATCTTGGTTATAATCGCCAATTCAGGAAGCGCTGATTTATTCCGCTGCTTATTTGTCATCCTGAGCGCAGCGAAGGATCTTTGTAA
>CAMNJG010000154.1 GCA_946541285.1 uncultured Clostridia bacterium | reverse complement strand
AGCAGCCCAAATCTTCGATTTGGTGCTCGCGCCTGCTGTGACCTTTTGACAAAATGGCCCGGACGGAGCTGCTTTCAGGACTTCACTCCGGACTCATACCTGCAAGGATACCAGGTCGATCACTGAATTGTTACAAAACATTGCGTATAAGAGTATGACCGTTAAGAATCCTGTTGCAATTTTTCAGGAAGTATGGTAATTCTCAAATCAGATCGGATCGATGATGTTTTGCGGGAAGGAGTGAATTGGATAATGTTACTGTTGATTGGCGCATTCGTCGCAAGCATGATCCCGTGTGCAGCCATGTTCCTGTGGCTGAGAAATCGGAAAGGTATGCAGGAAGGGTACCCTCAGGTGTGCAACAGGGCTCTCATGAACGGTTTCCTGACCGTTTTGCCTGTAATACTTGCTTCCGCCACTTTTGCTGTAATCGGTAATCTGCTGAATTTAAAAGACGGAAATCAGCTGCTGTATCAGGTTTATTACACATTTTGCGTACTGGCGCTCAGTGAGGAGCTGTGTAAGTTTTATGTGATGAGAAGGATCGTAAAGAAGGGCAATTATTCATGGTTCACGGTTACCGTCATCATGACACTGGTCGGACTGGGTTTTGAAATTGCAGAAGCCATACCGTACGCGATTGGATCGGGCCCGGGTCCCATGTTTGTGAGAGGGCTGTCCATGATGCATGCTTCCTATGGATTCATCATGGGATATTTCTATGCAAAGTCGCTGTACGAAAGAAAAAAAGGATACGCTGTTCTCGGTATTGTCCTGCCGTGGATCCTGCACGGTACCTATGATTTCTTCCTGTCCGAGCCTATGTTTGAGATGGGATGGCCGGGCTATGCCGCGCTGGGGCTTGCGGTATTCAGTGTCGTGCTGATCATACTGTTTATACGTTTTGTGATCAAATCAGGAAAAAACGAAGACCGCATCCGCCCTGTGACTGAATGACAGCACTTCGTGCCTCTTTGACCGGGCATCGCGGACGATATAAGTTATGGATACTTCGTTTTGAAGGAAAGATTCATACAACTCCTGTAAAAATCCCTCGAAGCGGTTCATCAGAGCCGTTTCGAGGGGTGTATTATTTTAAGACAAATCAGACGAGACGTAAATAACAGGACTCCATCTTCCTGATGATTGACGGAGCGGGGAGTTCGGTGTATTTTATGGTTAAGAATTGAATCACTCACTTCCTTACAGACAGGAGTAAAAAATGAAAGCATTAGTGACTTATTTCAGTGCGGAAGCCGGTACGACCAGAAAAGTGGCGGAAGCATTTGCCGCGTCCATTCAGGCGGATCTCTTTGAAATTGAGCCGGAGACCCCCTATACAGCCGGAGATCTGCGGTGGTCCAACCCTCTGGCCCGCTGTAACCGGGAGAAACTCGGCAAAAAAGATGTTCCTGTAAAAGGAAACGTTGCGAACTGGGAGGAGTACGATACTGTTTATATCGGCTTTCCGATCTGGTACGGCGCTGCGCCGAATGTCGTCAATACCTTCGCGAAAGGATATGACTGGAAAGGAAAGAAGATCTATATTTTCGCGACATCCGGAGGCAGTGGTATCGGAAAGACGGCCCGGAAGCTGGAGCCGTATACAGCGGGTGGGCAGATCGTGGATGCCCGGAAGGTCAGCAGTGCCGCGCAGCTGGGAGACTGGAAATGATTCTGTTTGTGAATGCCTGTGTAAGGCCGGAGTCCCGGACCAGGAGGCTGGCAGACTGTCTCCTCGGCAGACTGGACGGTACGGTGAAGGAAATTACACTCATCGAAAACGATTTCCCGAAAATGGACGCGGATTTTATCCGCGGCAGGGATCAGTGGGTCGAAAGCGCGGATTACAGCAGTCCGGTTCTGGATTACGCGAAGGACTTCGCCGCGGCGGATACGATCGTCATTGCCGCACCCTACTGGGATCTGTCATTCCCGGCGGCCCTGAAACAGTATCTGGAGCAGATCTGCGTATCAGGGATCACCTTTTATTACGAAAATGGGGTGCCGAAGGGGCTGTGCAGAGCAGAGAAGCTGTACTATATTACGACTGCCGGTGGTCCGGTTTACGGTGATTTCGGATATGGATATGTCAGGACACTGGCGCAGGTTTTCTTTGGAATCGCCCATACAGAGTGCGTTCAGGCAGAGGGACTGGATATGCCCGGCGCGGATGTGGAACAGATCCTGAGGGCAGCAGAAGAAAAAATCGCAGCCGGTTCATGAGACAGGAGGCCATCAGGATGAATGCAAGGATGTTTGAACTGAATGAAGATACATTGTCCATTATTGAAGAGATTGGCGGATATATGCCTGGCGGATTTTTTATCTACAGGGCGGATGAACCGGAAGAACTGATCTACGCAAACAGGGCGGTGTTCAGGATCTATGGATGCGACAGCCTGGAGGAATTCAAAGCGCTGACAGGATATACCTTCCGGGGCATGGTGCATCCGGATGACTATGACCGGATTGCCTCATCCATCGTGCATCAGATCAACGTCAGTGAGGAACAGATCGACTATGCCGAGTATCGTATCATCCGGAAGGATGGTTCCGTCCGCTGGGTGGATGACTATGGTCATTACGCGGAGACCAGATCTTACGGCGGGATCTATGTGGTATTCATCTCGGACATTACCGATAAAAAAATTCAGCGGGAAACGGACACCGCCACCAGGGACGCGGTGATTTCCACGCTGACCACCGCCTATAACACGGTGTATCTGATCAATGATGTGGTCACCGAGCAGATGTCGCTGTACCACACAGATATGGATGAAGCGCATGATGAAGCTATCAACAATGCCCTGAGCCATACCCGGTATACAGATACCAAAAAGGAATATGTCAGGACCATGGTGGCGGAAGAAGACCAGGAGCGGATGCAGGAGCAGATCGGACTCCCGTATATCCTGAAACAGTTTGAGAACCGGGACCGGTTTTCCGTGGATTTCATCCGTACCCTGCAGTCCGGCCCGCGGCATTACCGGATCGACTTTGGAAAAATCCACATGCCCGGAGGAAAAACAGGGGTCATGATGGGTTTCAAGGATGTGGATGAGGAAGTCCGTCAGGGGTACGCATATCAGAAAGCGATTGAGGACGCGAAAAAGGCAGAGGAGGAAAATCGCAGGCTGAATGAAGAAGTCCAGTCCGCGGCAAGGCTGGCGGAACTGATGGGTTCTGTGTCTTCGCTGCTGACCAATATGCCCGTCATGAGTTTTTCCAAGGAAGTCGCGACCGGCAGATACCTTGCCTGCAACCAGGCTTTTGCCGAGTACGCCGGAAAATCAAAACCGGAGGAAGTCGTTGGGCTGACGGATCATGAGATTTTTGATCAGGAGACAGCGGATCATTTCGTGGAAGATGACCGCAGGGCTGTGGACATGGACGAAGCCTATGTCTTTTTTGAGGATGTGCCGGACGCCACGGGAACGATGTTCCGCAATCTGCAGACGACCAAGATGACCTTCCGGGAAAAATCCGGACGTCTCTGCCTGCTGGGAATGTGCGTGGATGTCACGGAAATGACCCGGATCAAGACGGCTGAAGCGGAAGCGCGGACAAAACGTGAGGAACAGGAAGAAAAACTGATTCTCAGGGAAAGCCTGCTGGAAGAAAAACGGATCAGCGAGCAGCAGATTCAGGTGATCACCGCCCTGGCATCAGATTACTGGAGTGTCTATCTGGTGGAACTGGATAAAAATTCGGGGATCTGCTATCAGGAATCAGGAGAAGACAAAGATTACAAACTGGGGCAGGAGTTCCCGTATATCGAGAGCATGCGCGCTTATGCGGACGAGTTTGTAACGGATGAATACCGCGAAGAATTCCTGCGCTTCACGGAACCGGATGTGATCCGCGAAAACCTGCGCTCCCAGCGGGTGATCTCATACCGCTATCAGATTGTCAAAAACGGAAAAACGATTTACGTGATGATCCGCTTTGCCGGTGTCAGGCGTCCGGAGGACAGAAGTGATGGAATCATTCATTCGGTAGGCCTGAGTTTTTCCAATGTCGACGCGGAAACCAGACAATCCCTGGAACAGAATCAGGCGCTGAGTGATGCTTTAGCCGCGGCGGAGGAAGCCAGCAAGGCAAAAAC
>CAMNJG010000153.1 GCA_946541285.1 uncultured Clostridia bacterium | reverse complement strand
TGATGGCCGGCTGCGCTGCAGTGTATACTTCCAAAACCCGTGAACAGTAACACCTCTGCTGTCCACTTTTACGGAAATGTACGGATTTTCCTTGAATCTGCCGGTCCTGATTTCTATAATATCTTCTGTGAAGCATCAGGAACTGTACTTTAATCCCCGTCAGTATATCATAAAAGGAAAGCAGATTATCATGTTATTGTTCAAAAACGGCGCTCGCTATCATTCCATCGGTCCTTATCTCACAGAACGATTCGGCCGCAGAACCTTTAAAGCCGCAATTGACGGCGGTTTTACCTGTCCCAACCGGGACGGAACCAAAGGGCGCGGAGGATGTATCTACTGTTCTGAAAAAGGTTCCGGCGAATACGCCGGCATCGTCACGGACAGCCGCTCCGCAGATGGCCGGATTACGGTACCGCTTCGTCTGGAAGCTACCGCGACCGCTTCGCCATATGAGCAGATCCGTTCCCAGGTGTCCTTTATCGAAAAGAAATGGCCGTCGCCGCTCTGCATCGCGTATTTTCAGAATTTCACCAACACCTACGCTCCTGTTGAGATCCTGGAACCGCTTTACCGGAACGCGCTCACCTGGCCGAACTGCGTCGGTCTGGCCATCGCGACACGGCCCGACTGTATCGACGACAGTGTCCTGCGCCTGCTGGAGCAGCTGAACCAGGAAACTTTCCTGTGGGTTGAGCTTGGCCTGCAGACCACCAGCGACCGTACTGCCGCGATCATCAACCGGTGCTGCAGCATGCAGGATTACGAGGACTGTGTCCGCCGCCTGGGCCGCAGCGGGATCCGGTATGTCACCCACCTGATGTTCGGCCTTCCCGGAGAAACACCGGCAACCATGCTGAAAAGTGTGGCAGATATCTGCCGTGACGGTCTTTTCGGGATAAAACTGCACATGCTGAATGTGCTGAAGGATACACCTCTGGAAAAGATGTGGCTGCAGGAACAGGTGCCTCTGATGAGCCAGGAGGAATATATTTCACTGGTCTGTGACGCGCTGGAAATCATCCCGCGTCATGTCACAATTCACCGGCTGACCGGGGACGCCCCGCTGGATCTGCTCCGCGCTCCTCTGTGGAGCCAGTATAAAAAAGATGTCCTGAACGGCATCAATAAAGAAATGAAACGGCGCGGTAGCGTACAGGGCTGCCGCGCCTGAGATCAGGAACTGTAAAAATCAGGAGCTGTACTTTGCAGTTCCTGATTGACTCATACTTCCAGTTTTCCTGAAGGCCGGAGAAACTCACGCCTCCGGCCCGATCCTGCCTTCGTTATAATGTCTGCGACACAGGGAGACATACAGGTTGTTGCCTCCGATCACAATCTGCTCTCCGGATTTTTCGATTTTCCCGTCAACCACCCTGGCCACCATGGTCGCTTTCCGGCCGCACCAGCAGATGGTCTTGATTTCTTCAATCTTATCGGCGTAAACCAGCAGATAATAGGAGCCTTCAAACAACTCATTCCTGAAGTCATTTTTCAGCCCGTAGCAGATGACAGGACACGCGAAGCTGTCAACGATTTCCGCCAGTTCCTCCACATGGTGCTTCTTCAGGAACTGCGCCTCATCCACCAGCACACAGTCCACAGAAGCCCTGAAGTTTTCTTCTATAAAAATCTGCAGGATATTGGTCTCATCATCAACCGGTATCGCTTCTCTCTCCACACCGATCCGGGACGTCACCCGTCCTCTTCCGTACCGTTCGTCCAGGCCCGACGTCATGACAAGAACCCGTTTTCCCAGTTCTTCATAATTATAGGCCACTTTGATCAGTTCCAGGCTTTTTCCCGCGTTCATTGTGCTGTATCTGAAAAATAGCTGCGCCACATCCGCACCTCACTAAAAAATCCCGTTCAGCAGACGCATTTCAAACTCGTCCTGCGCGCAGAAAAACCATATATTTCCTTCTTTTTCAACGCCAGCGATACCATGGAACTCCATCCCGCAGGCGGCACCTTCTTCAATATACTCGATAATCTCACGCGAAAATACCTCCCCCGCCCGGATCACAGGAATTCCCGGAGGATACAGCGAAATATCCCGCGCGGAGACCAGACCTTCCGCGTGAAGTCCCGTTAAACGGAGGGTCCTGGCGCAGACTGCCTCACGGGAAGTCATCCCCCGCTCAGGCCGCAGATCAAAAACACCCTCATATCGTTGCAACTGCTTCTGAAAAACAGGACTGACGGAACGGAACGGTTGCCTGGCTATTTCTCCGACAGCCTGTACCAGCGTATCAAAATCCTGCTGAAAACTGCCGGCTCCCGCCAGAGCCACCGCATAACGTAAATCCGCGAACTCACAGTCAATCCCATACCGGGAAGCCAGTTCCGCACTCAGTTCCATGCCGGTCAGACCACAGTCCCAGGCAGAAATCAGCAGACGACTCTGCTCCAGACCATGCTCCGTTCCATCACAGTCCCTGAAAAAACCCGGACAATGGATTCCTCTGATTGCGTTCAGTCTTTCCCTTGTCTGACGTACCATCCCGGTAACCTCATTCCAGATTTGCTGACCTTCTTCCTGCATCCAGGCTCTTACAAGATCCAGGGAGGACATCAGCAGGTAGGAAGGACTGGTGGAGTGCATAAAACGGATGTAAAACGACAATCGGTCCGGATCAATCCGGGAACCCTGAACATGCAGCATCGCGCTCTGGGTCAGACTCCCCAGCATTTTATGGGTACTCTGCACGACAAGATCCGCTCCCGCCTGCAGGGCGGACGGGATCTCTTCCTGTGCCGTGAACATCAGCTGCGCGCCATGCGCCTCGTCCACAATCACCGCCAGTCCTGCCTGATGCGCGGTTTCCACAATCGCGCGGAGGTCACTGAAGGTTCCATAATAGGAAGGATGCGTCAGGACCAGAACCGAAGGTGAACTGCTCCTCCGGATCGCCTCTTTTACATCCTCTGGCGAAATTCCCGCCGGCAATCCTGTTTCCCGGTCAAAGTGATTATATACATAGCAGGCGCGCGCTCCGGAAAGAATCAGCCCCCTCGTCGTACACTCATGAGAATGGCGCTCCAGAATGACAGTATCTTCTTTCGAGGATGCTGCCGCGACCGCCGCCGTGATCCCACTGCTCGTACCATTGGTCAGGAAAAATGTCCTGTCCGCGCCGGCAAAAGCCGCCGCCTGACGCTCCGCTTCCGCGATGACTCCGGAGGGATCATGGAGATCATCCAGTCCCGGAAGCTCTGTCAGATCCCGGTACAGCGTGTCCATACCCAAAAAACGGCTCAGGGATTCCGCTTTGCTTCCTCCCGGTCCTTTGTGTCCGGGAACATGAAAAGAAATCCTGCGCTCTGCTCCAAAATTCCGCACTGCTTCCGCCAGCGGCGTCCTTTCACGCATGGAAGAAGACGAACCGTTCTTTCTGTCTGTCCGTTTTATTTCAGTCATCTGTTTCATTCCTGCCGTTTCTCTGATCTGACAGCGGCTTCTGTCTCTCCGTTCTCTGATTCTGTTTTCGTTTCCGTATACAGAAGACAGCGGAAAGGTTTCCTGATTTCCTGAGGAACTGTATCAAAATCAATTCTTAAAATAGAAGATAATAAAAAAAGCTGCTTATAAAAGCAGCTTAAAGTGGTGCCCAAACTCGGAATCGAACCAAGGACACGGGGATTTTCAGTCCCCTGCTCTACCAACTGAGCTATCTGGGCAAAATGGAGCGGAAGACGAGATTCGAACTCGCGACCCTCGCCTTGGCAAGGCGATGCTCTACCCCTGAGCCACTTCCGCATATTAAACTGGCGACCCGGAACGGGCTCGAACCGTCGACCTCCAGCGTGACAGGCTGGCATTCTAAACCAACTGAACTACCGGGCCACTGATAATGGTGGGCGCTATAGGGCTCGAACCTATGGCCTCCTGCTTGTAAGGCAGATGCTCTCCCAGCTGAGCTAAGCGCCCGTATGGTGTTGATGATGGTGGGCCATCAGGGACTTGAACCCCGGACCTGCCGGTTATGAGCCGGATGCTCTAACCAACTGAGCTAATGGCCCGAAAAAATGGTCGGGGTGGCAGGATTTGAACCCGCGACCCACTGGTCCCAAACCAGTTGCGCTACCAAACTGCGCTACACCCCGT
>CAMNJG010000152.1 GCA_946541285.1 uncultured Clostridia bacterium | reverse complement strand
GCGGTGGAATAATACTGTCACTGCTTCAGATTTTTTCAAATACTGCTTGCTTTTTTGCCGCCGCATCTTTATAATAAACAAGTACCATATATGTCCCGTTGGTCAAGTGGCCTAAGACTCCACCCTCTCACGGTGGCAACGGGGGTTCGACTCCCCCACGGGATACCAATTCAAACCCTGTACAGACAACTGTGCGGGGTTTTTCTTTTAGGTACTGTCTGAAAATCACTTGTGCAAGTTATTGAGGTACAGTTCCTTAATCAGGCAGGGACAGGAAACGCTGATTTCCTCCTGATCCGGGTGTGTCCGGGGCAGTCGGTCTGTCAGAAAATACCCGGAGAAATCACAGACATTCATTTTGATTCATTAGCGTTTCCGTAGAAAAGAAAGCGAGGGAAACCGTGTCAGAAGGAAAAAAACTCAGAACCAGAGAACAGATTGATCCACAGTATAAATGGAATATCGAAGAGATGTATGCGGCTCAGGAAGACTGGGAACAGGACTTCGCGGAAGCTGAAAAAATGGCAGAAGCATTTACCGGGTTTTCCGGAAAACTGGGAGAAAGCGCGGAAACGCTGCTGCAGGCACTGCAGGCCCGTGACGCGGTATGGCTCAAAGCCGAACGCGTCTATGTCTATGCCCAGATGAAAAGCGATGAAGACAACACCGTTTCACTCAGCCAGGAACGTTCCCGCAGAGCGCAGGGCCTGTTCGCGAAAATTTCCACAGCGACGTCTTTTTTCGTACCGGAACTCATGGAACTGCCGGAGGAAACTCTGTTCCGCTGGCTGTCGGAGCATCCGGAGCTCGGCGTGTATGATTACCTGATCCGCAACCTCATGAGGCAGAAAAAGCATGTGCTCCCGAAAGAGCAGGAGCAGATCCTGGCGCAGTTCTCCGAGGTTGCCGGCGCGCCGCGTCAGATTTTCAGCATGATCAATAATGCGGACATGAAGTTCGGCACGATCCGGGATGATGACGGAGCGGAAGTGGAACTGACCCACGGCAATTACATCAGCATGATGGAGTCCCGGAACCGGGAGGTGCGCAGACAGGCTTATGAGTCGCTGTATCGCGCGTATACGGCGCAGAAAAACACACTGGCCGCGACCTACTTTTACAACGTTAAGAAAAACGTGGTTTCCTCAGGAATCCGTCATTACGATTCCGCGCTGCTGGCAGAACTGGACGGGGATTTCATCCCGGAATCCGTGTACCGTAATCTGATCCGTGTGATCAACGAGCACCTCGGCGCGATGCACCGGTATGTGAAACTGCGTAAGAAGCTGCTGGGCGTGGACGAACTGCATATGTACGATATCTACGCGCCGCTGGTCGATATGCCGGACCGGGACGTGCCGTATGAGCAGGCGCTGGAAACCGTCCGGGAAGCGCTGGCCCCGCTGGGGGAACAGTATGTGCAGGACCTGAACCGGGGACTGGAAGCCGGCTGGGTGGATGTGTATGAAAATGAAGGAAAAACCAGTGGAGCGTATTCCTTTGGCAGTTACGACAGTATGCCGTATGTGCTCCTGAATTACAATAACAAGTTCAAGGACGCGTTTACCGTCATCCACGAGCTGGGGCATTCCATGAATTCCCTGTATACGAGGAAAAAACAGCCGTATATCTATGGAGGACACTCCATCTTTACCGCGGAGGTGGCATCGACCGTCAACGAGTGCCTGCTGATGCAGCATCTTCTGAAAAACTGCCAGGATCCGAAGGAAGAAGCCTGGCTGCTCAATATCTACATCGAAGAATTCCGGGCGACGGTTTTCCGCCAGACCATGTTCGCGGAATTTGAGCTGGCAGCCCATGAAGCAGTGCAGAACGGAGAAGCACTGACCCCGGAACGGCTCTGTGAGATGTACGGCGCGCTGAACCAGAAATATTTTGGCGAAGAGGTGGTTTATGACGACCTGATCCCGATGGAATGGGCGAGGATTCCACACTTCTATAACGCGTTTTATGTATATAAATACGCGACAGGGTACTCCGCGGCAGTGGCGATTTCCACAAAGATTCTGGAAGAGGGAGCGCCGGCGAGGGATGCCTATCTGGAATTCCTGGCCGCGGGAGACAGTGATTATCCGATCGAGCTTCTCAGACGCGCGGGCGCGGATATGAGTACGACAGAAGTGACCGAGAGTGCCTGCCGGACCTTTGAGGCGCTGATTGACCGTCTGGAGGAACTGGTACAATGACGAAAAACAGTTATTATATTTTTTCCAATACCGGAGGAATCAATGATATCGCGGAACAGAAAATTCATGTAAAAATGAAGGAGTATGGATGGCAGGAAGTCCATCACCGCGAGGAAGCGTCCCTGATTTTCTGTATCGGCGGGGACGGGGCGCTGCTCCGGCTGATCCGCCGTTCCAAATTCCCGAAAGCCGCGATTGTCGGGATCAATACGGGGCATCTTGGATTTTTTCAGGAAATCCCGGTGGAGAGCCTGGATGAGTTTTTCGAAAAATTCGAAAAAAAGGATTACCGTATCCAGGATTATATCGGCATCAGTGTAGACATTTATGGAGAGGAAGGCCTGATCCGCAACTGTGTGGCGATCAATGAAGTGGTCATCAAGGGCAGGGGCGAGAGACTCATGCACCTGGGCCTGAAGATCGGTGGACAGGACGTGACCCGGTTTTCCGGCGACGGGGTGCTGATCTGCACACCTGCGGGCAGTACCGCCTATAACTATTCCCTGGGCGGCGCCATCGTGGATCCGGATGTCGATATGCTGCAGATCACGCCGATGGCACCGGTCAACAATTCTGCCTACCGTTCCCTGGCCTCCAGCATCATCATGCCGACAAAAACCTCGATCGAAATCATTCCGGAAATCAGCCAGAAAGGCGGCGTGCCGAATGATGTCCTCGTAGTGGAAGACGGTGGCACGGTGGCAGAAGGAATCATCACCAAGGTGGTGGTCCGGGTAGCGGAAGACCGGGCACATATCGTGCGCTTCAGCGGTTATAACTTCTGGGATAAAGTCAGGGATAAGATCATAGGATGAAACAGAATTCAGGGATCGATATGGATGACCTGCTGACGGCCAGCATCCGGGCGTCAGTGGAATCCTCCGGAGACCGGGCGGCAGAGCGCGGGCGTTATTCCTATACCGTCACGGAAGAAGACCGGGGCGCGACGGTCCGGCAGATTATGAAAAAGCGACTGGGATTTTCCGGCCGTCTCATCGCGAAGTTCAAGCGGGGGCTGGGATCCGTGACCCGCAATGGCGTGCGTGTCCGGAATTTCGCGGAAGTGATTCCCGGCGATGTTCTGGATATCACGATGCCGGAGGATGTCTCACATTTTGAGCCGGAAGACATCCCGGTTCAGGTTGTCTACGAAGATGAGGACATGATCCTGGTCAACAAGCAGCCGGGAGTGACGGTGCATCCGACCAAAACCCATCCTTCCGGGACGCTGGCCAACGGCCTGATGAAACGGATGCTGGAGAACGGAGACCGCTACAAGATCCGCTTTGTCAATCGTCTGGACATGGACACCAGCGGCATCCTGATCGTTGCCCGGAACTCCCACTGTCAGGATGCGATCTCGCGGATGATGAAACATGACCAGGTGGAGAAATATTATTACGCCATCGTGCACGGTATCGTCGGGCAGGACCGTGGCACCGTGGACGCGCCGCTGGGGCGCAGTGGGACGGATCCGGTCCACAGGGCCGTGGTGGAGGACGGCAGCCCTTCCGTGACGCATTATCAGGTGCTGGAGCGCTTTGACAGTGGCTTCACCTTCCTGAAACTGCGGCTGGAGACGGGACGGACCCATCAGATCCGTGTCCATATGTCCTGGCTGGGGCATCCGATCGTGGGGGATCCATTGTACGGAAAAGAAGAACCGGAGCTGATCCGCAGGCAGGCCCTTCATGCAGGGGAAATTGTTTTTCAGCATCCTGTCAGCGGGGAGATCCTGCGGGCAGAAGCACCACTGCCGGAGGATTTCCAGAAGCTGCTGAACCGTCTCAGGAACGGAAATGGTCATTGTTCAGTAAATGGCCAGTGTCTCTGACAATCAGATACGGAATGGTCTGCTGTCTCCCGCGATGTGGTCTTGATGACCTAATCCTGCGAAACAATAGTTGAGCAGTTGGCAGGTCACATGCAGAGCAGCCCAAATCTTTGATTTGGTGCGTGCGCCTGCTGATGA
>CAMNJG010000151.1 GCA_946541285.1 uncultured Clostridia bacterium | reverse complement strand
ACATCCGTTCAGAAAAAGACATCCTGAAACTGGTGAATACAATTATTGCCAATACCAAGGGAGATGGTGAAAAATCCTCCGAAGATTTCTGGGTCAAGGCGGAACGCCTTTTATACTGCGCTTTGATCGGTTTTCTGTATTATGAAGCGCCGGAGGAGGAACAGAATTTCGCGACGCTGCTGGAGCTGATCAACGCATCCGAGACCCGGGAAGATGATGAAGCGTTTAAGAATGCGGTGGACTATCTGTTTGAGGATTTGGAAGCGGAGAATCCGGAACATTTCGCGGTACGGCAGTATAAAAAATACAAGCTGGCTGCCGGAAAAACCGCGAAGAGCATCCTGATTTCCTGCGGCGCGCGTCTGGCACCTTTTGATGTCGCGGAGCTTCGGGAGATCATGAGCTATGACGAGATGGAGCTGGATATGCTCGGCGATCAGAAGACCGCGATGTTTGTCATCATTTCGGATACGGACGATACGTTTAATTTTGTGGTGGCAATCATGTATACCCAGCTTTTCAATCTGCTTTGTGATAAGGCGGACGATGTCCATAACGGGCGGCTTCCGTACCATGTCCGGCTGTTGCTGGACGAATTCGCGAATATCGGGCAGATTCCGAAGTTTGACAAACTGATCGCGACAATCCGGAGCCGTGAGATCTCTGCCTCCATCATCCTGCAGTCCCAGTCGCAGCTGAAAACCATTTACCGGGATGCGGCAGAGACCATCATCGGCAACTGCGATACCCTGTTGTTCCTGGGGGGCAAGGAAAGCAGCACGCTGAAGGAAATTTCGGAAACACTGGGCAAGGAAACCATTGATCTGTATAACACCTCGGATACGCGCGGGCAGGGACGATCCTACGGGATGAATTACCAGAAGACCGGCAAGGAACTGATGAGCCGTGATGAACTGGCTGTCATGGATGGAACGAAGTGTATTCTGCAGCTCAGGGGAGTGCGTCCGTTCCTGTCCAGTAAATATGATATCACCAGGCATCCGCACTACCGGGAATTGTCGGATTACGACAAACGCAATGCCTTTGATGTCGAACAGTACCTGCGCTGTGAATTGAAAATTGGCAAAAAAACCACGTTCATGCTTTACGAAGCGTAGTGATCAGGAAAGGAGAGGTGACATGCCATACAGGTCGGACATCCGTTCGCCTCCTGACGGGAGTGTTTCAGGAGAAAGCAGCCGGGAACCTGACCGCAGGAATCCGGAAAACGATTGGAAAAAATGAAGGAAAGGAGAAGAAGCAGGAGGTATCCGCCGGTTGCTGGACTGGTGCCGTTTCCTGTATGAAACAGGAAAAACCTTTTGTTTCAGGTAAGAGGATGGCTTTTTTCAGTAGCAGTATCCAGATTTTGCAGACACTGGTGACGGCCATTGGCGCAGGCCTTGGTGTCTGGGGCGTAGTAAATCTTCTGGAAGGATATGGAAATGATAATCCAGGTGCAAAAAGCCAGGGGATTAAACAGCTGATGGCCGGAGGAGGTGTCATCCTGATCGGGACGCAGTTGATACCACAGCTTTCCGGTCTGTTTGGATGAGAAAGGAGAACGATGATCCATGTTCGATTCGATATTTGAGGCGATCGAAGAATGGATGCGGACACTTCTGACGGGGATGGTGGATTCCAACCTGACCACCATGTTTTCGGATGTCAATGAAAAAACCGGGGAGATCGCGGTACAGGTTGGACAGACACCGCAGGACTGGAACGCGGGCGTGTTCCAGATGATCCAGAATCTGTCGAATACCGTGATTCTGCCCATTGCGGGCATGATGATCACCTTTGTCCTGTGCTACGAACTGATTTCCATGCTGACCGAGAAGAACAACATGCATGATATCGACACATGGATGTTTTTCAAATACTTTTTCAAAATGATGATCGCTGTGTACCTGCTCAGCCATACGTTTCCGATCACCATGGCGGTCTTTGACCTGGGTCAGTCAGTGGTCAACTCTGCGTCCGGGGTCATTACGGGAACAGCAGCGATTGATATTTCCTCCATGGTCGGCACCATGGATACGGCGATGCAGTCCATGGCCATCGGTGAACTGGTGGTCCTGGCGCTGGAAACCCTGCTGGTCAGCTTCGGCCTCAAGATCATGTCCATTGTCATCATGATTATCTGCTATGGCCGTATGGTGGAAATCTATTTGTACACCTCATTGGCACCGATCCCCTTTGCGACCATGAGTAACCGGGAATGGGGACAGATCGGGACCAATTATCTGCGGGGTCTGTTCGCGCTGGCGTTTCAGGCATTCCTGATGATGGTCTGTGTCGGGATTTACGGGATGCTGGTAGCGAGCCTTCCGGCGTCAGATAACGTGCATGGGGCACTCTTTGGCGTCGCCGCGTATACCGTATTACTCTGTTACACGCTCCTGAAGACCTCCAGTTTAAGTAAGCAGATCTTCGGGGCACATTGATCCGCAGCGTTGGAAACAGTGCAGTCGATGAACGAAAGAAAGGAGAGGCAGCCGGGATTCACAGGCAACCCGGACTGCCGGAATGAAAATGGCTTATGTCAATGTCCCTAAGGACCTGACCAAAGTAAAAAACAAAGTAGTGCTTAACCTGACGAAACGGCAACTCATCTGTTTTGGCATCGCGGCCGCGATAGGAATGCCCTTCTATTTTCTGACCAGGGGGGTTCTGGGAAACAGTATCGCGATGACCGGGATGGTCTTCCTGATGGTTCCGGCGTTTTTATTCGCGATGTATGAAAAGGACGGGATGCCGCTGGAGCAGGTATTGCTGAACATCATCCGGGTGCGTTATCAGCGGCCTGCCGTTCGCCGGTATGAAACCAGTCAGCCAAATCGCGGGATGACACCGGATTTCATCGAACATGGAGCTTCAGCCAGTCACCCGGAACAGAAAGGGGGACGATCATTTGTGGAAAAACCGTAAGGCCGACCAGCAGACTCCAAAAGCGATGGCGGAGGAGAAACCGACCAGGCGGCAGCGGGAACAGAAAAAACAGGAACTGCGCAGGGCGAAGGAAATGGAAGCGGTCCGAAACAAACAGAAAGCCCGTGAATACCGGGAACGGGCGCGGATGAAAAAACGGCATCATGCCCGACAGAAACGGGAGAAACAGGAGAAGGAGAAACGGATTTCCGCGCAGAAGTCCATCCCGTATCTGGAGATGGGAAAAGACGGCATCTGCCGGGTGGAGGAGAAGCGGTATTCCAAAACGATCCGCTTTGAAGACCTGAATTACCAGTTGGCTCAGAACGATGAAAAGAACGCGATTTTTGAAAACTGGTGTGATTTTCTCAATTACTTTGACAGCACGATTGCGTTTCAGCTTTCCTTTATCAATCAGAAAAGCAACATGAAGGAATTTGAACAGATCATCCGGATTCCTCCGCGGGATGACGCCTTTGATGAAGTCCGCCGGGAGTATGCACAAATGCTGAAGCGGCAGCTTTCCAAAGGCAATAACGGGATGGTACGCAGAAAATATATTACCTTTACCGTGGATGCCGATAATATCCAGGAGGCGCGGCCGAAACTGGAACGGATCGAAACAGATGTGCTGAATAATTTTAAGGTGCTGGGAGTGCGTGCCTTCCCGCTGCGGGGAGAAGAACGACTGAAAGTCCTTTATGAAATCTTTCATCCTGAGTCCAGTGTGCCGTTTACCTTTCGATATACGGACCTGCATTTTAACGGTCTGTCCACCAAAGACTATATCGCGCCGTCAAGCTTTGTCTTCCGGAACGGAAAGTACTTTGAAATGGGAAACGTAACAGGCGCGGCTTCTTATCTTCAGATTCTCGCGCCGGAGCTGACGGACCGGATGCTGGCGGAATTCCTGGAGATGGACCAGAACCTCATGGTGCATCTTCATATCCGCTCGATTGACCAGATGAAGGCGATCAAGCTGGTCAAAAGCAAGGTGACGGACATCAATCGGATGAAGATCGACGAGCAGAAAAAAGCGGTACGTTCCGGGTACGATATGGACATTATCCCTTCCGATTTGAGTACATATGGAACGGAAGCGAGGCGGCTGCTGGAGGATTTGCAGTCCCGCAATGAACGGATGTTTCAGGTCACGGTCCTGTTTTTAAATACCGCCGTGACAAGACAGGAACTGGAGAACATCGTTTTTCAGACGGCCGGGATTGCGCAAAAGTACAACTGTGTGCTGCGG
>CAMNJG010000150.1 GCA_946541285.1 uncultured Clostridia bacterium | reverse complement strand
TCGACGGGTCAGGGCTTTACCGGAAACGGACGGATTCCAGAGCACAGGCATCAAATAGTGTCTGCCTGTTGAACACCTAACCCAGTGAACAAAATGAGCTGTTGGCAGGTGCCATGCAAAGACAGCCCACGACGAAGGAATGGCATGCTGTCTCACGCGCTCATCAGCCGGATCCAGAACTGGTCGTACATCCGGCGGCAGTGGACCGGCAGGTTGATATAGGTTTCCATCTGCGCGAGGCTTTCCGCGTCCGGGTACATGATCGGGCTGTACCGGAGCTCGTCCGGGAGCAGTTCCCGCGCGGCGCTTTCCGCAGTGGAGTAATAAATATACTCGGTATTCAGCGCCATATTTTCCGGATCACAGATAAAGTTGATAAACTTTTCCGCGCCCTCCTTGTTGCCGGCACCCTTCGGGATGCACATGGCGTCTACAAACAGGTTGGTGCCGCCCTCCGGGACGTAGAAGCCGAGGGTTTCCGGACCTTCCTCACCCATTTCATCACACATGAGGATGAAGTCACCGGCGTAACATGGAGAAACGGCCGCTTCGCCGCTTTCCATCTTATCGAAGATCTGGTCGACGACATAGGCCTGGACCAGTGGCTTCTGCTTCAGCAGCAGGTCGCTGGCCTTCCGGATGGTCTGTTCATCGGTGGTATTGTACGATTCGCCCATTTTTTTCAGCGCGATGCCCAGGGCATCCCGGGAATTGTCGAACATCAGGATCTGGTTTCTGTATTTTTTATTCCACAGCAGATCCCAGGAACCGAGATCCTTTTCGTCCTCCGGCACCACGTTTTTATTGTACACAATCCCGACAGAGCCCCACTGGTACGGCACCGAGTAGGCGTTTTCCGGGTCGTACTGCGGGTTCCGGAACTCCTGGTCCACATACGCGAAGTTCGGGACATTGTCAAAATTGATCGGCTCCAGCATGTCCTCCTCGATCATCCGCGAAATCATATAGTCACTCGGGACGACGATGTCATAAATGACACCGCCGTTTTTCATTTTCGCGTACATTTCCTCGCAGGTAGCGACTGTCGTGTAATTGACATGGATCCCGGTTTCTTTCTCGAAGTCCTTTAAAAGGCTCGGATCGATGTATTCGCCCCAGTTGAAGACATTGATCGTATCCTTCTGGTCCGCGCCGCAGCCTCCGGCCAGGAGCGAAGTGCCCAGAACGAATGTCAGGCAGAGGGTGAGCGTCAGGAAGCGGATGCCGGTGTTTTTGATTCTGGTCATGAGCGTTCACTCTCCTTCGCGTTTTTCAGCTCGCGGAAATTGATGACGAGCAGCAGGAGCAGGACCACGACAAACATGATCGTACAGAGCGCGTTGATTTCCGGGCTGACACGCCGCCGGGTCATGCCGAAAATGATAACACCCAGTGTTTCCGTCGTCGGTCCGGAAGTAAAGTAGCTGACGACGACATCGTCGATGGACAGTGTAAAGGACAGGATCGCGCCGGTAATTACGCCGGGCAGGATCTGCGGGATGATGACATAGCGGTACGCCTGGAAAATCGTGGCACCCAGGTCCCGCGCGGCTTCATACTGCTTGATATCGATCTGTCGCAGCCGTGGCATCACCGAGAGGATGACGTATGGCGTATCAAAGGTGATATGCGCGATCAGCAGCGTCAGGAATCCCAGCCGGAACATATGCAGGTGCAGGGTCTGCGCCATGAAAATGAACATCAGCATCAGGGACACGCCCAGGATGATATCCGGATTCATCATCGGGATATTGTTGGCGGTCATCACAAGGCGGCGGGGCCGGCGTTTCATGTTGAATATACCGATGGCCGCCAGGGTTCCGAGGATGGTCGCCAGCAGGGCGGCCAGCAGCGAGACGGCCAGGGTCACCTGGAGAGAGTGGATGATGTTTTCATCCTTCAGCAGCTTCAGGTACCATTTCATGCTGAAACCATGCCAGACGGACCGGCTCTTGGAGTTGTTGAACGAGAAGATCATGAGCAGGACGATCGGCGCATACATGAAGATGAACACCAGGACCATGAAGACCGGGAAAAATACAGATTTTTTCTTTTTCATGACATCAGCACACTTTCTTCTTCACTGCTGTCGATGCGGTCGGTGATCAGTGTAAAGACGGTGATGATGACCATCATGACAAGGGACAGTGCTGCACCCATATTGGCGTCATAGGTGCCTCCGAGGAACTGCATTTCGATCAGGTCGCCCAGCAGGATACTGGAACCGCCGCCGAGAATGCGGGAAATGACAAATGTGCTGACTGCCGGGACGAATACCATGACAACGCCGGAAATGGTCCCGGGGATCGACAGCGGCAGGATCACTTTTGAAAAAACCTGGTGGCTGTTGCAGCCGAGATCTTCCGCGGCTTCGACCAGACTCACGTCCAGATTTTCCAGCGAATTGTAGATCGGCAGGATCATGAACGGCAGATAGTTGTAGATCATGCCGATGCCGACTGCCACCGGCGTATTGATGATGTGCAGCGGCGGCAGGTGCAGGAGACCGAGGAAATGATTCAGCAGACCGTTGTTTTCCAGGATGGTGAGCCACGCGTAGGTGCGCAGCAGGAAATTCATCCACATCGGCAGCATGATCAGGATCATGGCGATGGTGCGCCCGCGTTTCTCCAGCCGGGCCATGGCATAGGCCATGGGATACCCCAGGATCAGACAGACTGCGGTAGAGATGATGGCCAGACGGAACGAATTGAAAAAGACAATCGAATAGTCGGTCATATCCCGGAAATTGCTGAGTGTAAACGTCCCCATCTCATTGGTGAAGGCGTAGTAAAAGACGATCAGCATCGGGATGGCCGTAAACAGGATCAGCCAGAAGATATAAGGCTGCGCCGTCAGTTTAACTCTGTTCATCTGGCGCGTCCTCCCTGGTGGCATTCGGATCGTGCAGGAAGCGGTGCTTCTGTACAGTCATCGTTTCGATGCCGCTCTTTTTCATGATGTGGATATTTTCCGGTTCAATATCGACAAATACGTGTTCTCCTTCGAAGACCGGGACTGTGGACTTAGCCATAAACTGATAGTTGTCCGCGCCCTCGATGTGGAGCATCATCTCGTAGTAGATGCCTTTGAACAGGCAGGTGAGAACGGTGGCCGGGAGCAGTGTTTCCGGTTTCTGCACGGAATGTGCCCGTTCTTTCCGGAGCACGAGGTCTTCCGGACGGAGTACGACATCCACGGCTTCGTTTTTCGTAAAGCCGGTATCCACACAGTCGTAGACGGAGCCGAAAAAGTCGACTTTACCGTCTTCTTTCATGATTCCGGTAAAAATGTTGCTCTCGCCAATGAAATCGGCGACAAACGCGTTCGCCGGTTCGTTATAGATATCGATAGGGGTGCCCTGCTGAAGAATTCGACCCTGATTCATCACGACAATTTTGTCAGACATCGTCAGTGCTTCTTCCTGGTCATGGGTCACGTAAATAAAGGTAATGCCCAGACGGCTGTGCAGATCTTTCAGCTCGATCTGCATCTCCTGGCGCAGTTTGAGGTCCAGGGCGCCAAGGGGTTCGTCCAGGAGAAGGACACGGGGGTGCAGGACGATAGTCCTGGCGATGGCCACGCGCTGCTGCTGTCCTCCGGAAAGAGAGTTTACGGAGCGGTTCTCGAAGCCTTTCAGGTCTACGAGACGGAGCATTTCCTTTACCCGTTCTGTCTGTTCCGCCCGGGAGACGCCCCGGAGCTTCAGGCCGAACGCAATGTTATCGAATACATTGAGGTGCGGGAAGAGCGCGTATTTCTGGAAAACCGTGTTGATGTCACGGCGGGCAGGCGGGATATCATTGATCCTCCTGCCATCGAAAAAAACGTCTCCGGCATCCGGCGTCTCAAAACCGCCTATGATGCGCAGAGTCGTTGTCTTGCCACAGCCGGAAGGGCCGAGCAGTGTTACAAATTCACCCTCATCGACAGTAAGACTGAGCGAGTCAAGAATGACTTCGCCATCGTAGCTTTTATCGATCTGATTGAGTGTGAGGAAATTCTTTTTCCCCATTTACCAGTCCTCCTCTCAGGCCGGCGCCGGAATGTACGCGGCGCGGGGGTATCTGGCGCGGTTTTCCGCGGCCAGGAAATAAATATATAGTAAGGTTGTAACGGATACAGAGTTAGGGAACTGTGCATGAATAACCTGTACATCCTGCTTGTCTATTTTCCCGATTGCTTT